>NZ_JARXHW010000013.1:0-103895 GCF_031127805.1 Thalassobacterium maritimum
ACAGATACCAGCACAACGCTCATTTATCCAGCAACCACCCTCATCAGTGCTCTCTGTGTAATCTGTGGTTAAAAAAACTGAACCAAAGCAACCCATGCCCGAATCCCAAAACACCGAATACAAGCAAACTTGGCGCGACGAGTATCTGAAATGGGTCTGTGGCTTCGCCAATGCTGAAGGCGGCGTGTTGGTGATTGGGCGCGACGATGCGGGCAAAGTGGTCGGAGTGACGGGTGCCAAGAAACTGCTGGAAGACATCCCCAACAAAGTGCGGGACTTGCTGGGCATTTTGGTGGCGGTCAACCTACGCACTGAGGGCGCGTTGGAATTTCTTGAAATCGTGGTCGAGCCCTACCCCAACCCGATCAGCCACAAGGGGAAATACTACCTGCGCAGTGGCAGCACCTTGCAGGAACTCAAAGGCGCGGCCCTGGATCGTTTCATTCTGCGCGCGCAGGGCAAGACCTGGGACGGTGTGCCCGTGCCGTATGTCGGGGTGGCCGATCTCTCCAGCGCGGCCATCGCGAATTTTCGCAAACTGGCGACTGCCAGCGGACGTCTGGAGCGTAAGCTTTTGGACGAGCCAGACCCGATCTTGATTGAAAAGCTCAAACTCACGGAGGGTGACTATCTGAAACGTGCGGCGGTGTTACTGTTCCATGAAGACCCCGAACGCTTTGTCACTGGGGCCTATGTCAAAGTCGGCTTTTTCCGTTCGGAGTCGGATCTCGTCTACCATGACGAAATCCACGGTGATCTGTTCACGCAGACGGCTCAGACCGTTGACCTGATACGCACCAAATATTTGAAAGCAGCGATTCACTACGAAGGCCTGCAGCGCATCGAGACCTACCCGATTCCCTACGACGCACTGCGCGAGGCCGTGCTCAATGCGCTGATTCACCGTGATTATGCCATCACCGCCCCGATCCAGATCAAAGTCTTTGCGGATCGTCTAAAGCTGTGGAACCCCGTTGTGCTACCCGATGGATGGAACCTCAGCAAACTCCTCGGAGACCACGCCTCCCACCCCTTCAATCCAGACATCGCCAACGCCTTTTTTAGAGCTGGGGAAATCGAGTCCTGGGGGCGCGGCATCCAACGAATCTTCGAAGCCTGCCGCGCAGGCGGCACCCCTGAGCCAGAGCTCAGCCTCTCCGGGCACGACCTGTGGACAGAGTTCCCCTACTCGCCCGAATACTTGGCAGCGATCGGAGAAGGTTCGGAGAACAAGGGGGGTGAAAAGGGGGGTAAAAAGGGGGGTGAAAAACTAAGCCCGAATCGCAGCAAAATCGTCGAAGCGATGAGGCTAGAACCGAGCATCAGTCAAGTTGCGCTCTCCAAAATCGTGGGCATTGGCACGAACAAAATCGAAAACAACATCAAGTATCTAAAAGAAGCTGGCTGGATTCAGAGAATTGGCCCCGCTAAAGGCGGACATTGGGAGGTATTGAAATGAGCAACATCGGTAAACCAGAACGCGCTACACAAAACCGAGTCATCGCCCTCTTTCGGGATACACTCGACTACGACTACCTCGGCGACTGGGAGGAGCGTGAGGGCAACTCAAACATCGAAGAGGCCCTACTCTCGCAATGGCTCACCAAGCAAGGCTACACCGCTGCGCAGATCAGCCAGGCGATCAATTTGCTCCACCGGCGTGCCGACAAGGGCGGGCGCGATCTCTACTATAGCAACAAGGACGTCTACCACTATTTGCGCTACGGCGTGCCGGTCAAAGTCGAGGCTGGTGCAGTGACTGAAACTGTTAAGCTGATCGATTGGAAAACACCTAAGAACAATGACTTCGCGATTGCCGAAGAGGTGACTCTCAAAGGCGCGCATGAGCGCCGCCCCGATCTCGTGCTCTACGTGAACGGCATCGCGATCGGAGTGATCGAGCTGAAGAGCAGTCGCGTGACCATCGGCGATGGCATCCGTCAACTCATCTCCAACCAGCAGCCAGAGTTTAACGAATGGTTCTTCAGCACCGTGCAGCTGGTCTTTGCAGGCAGCGACAGCGAAGGCCTGCAATATGGAACGACGGGCACAGCTGAAAAGTATTTCCTAAAGTGGAAGGAAGACCCGGACGACAATGAAGGCTACAAGCTGGATAAGTATTTGGCCAAGATGTGCCGCAAGGAACGCATCCTCGAATTAATGCATGACTTCATTCTGTTCGATGGCGGCGTAAAGAAGGTGCCTCGCGTGCATCAGTATTTTGGAATTAAGGAATCTCAAGCACATGTGAAGCGTCATGAAGGCGGCATCATCTGGCACACTCAGGGCAGCGGTAAGAGCATCGTCATGGTGCTGCTGGCTAAATGGATTTTAGAGAATAACTCCAAGGCCCGCATCGTCATCGTGACCGACCGAGATGAATTGGATAAGCAAATCGAGGGCGTGCTTAAGCAATCTGATATCGTATCCGAAACGGACAAAGTGCGCGCGACTAGCGGTAAGGACTTGTTAAGAAAACTGAGTAAGCCAAACCCGCGCCTCGTCTGCACACTCGTGCATAAGTTTTGTCCACGCGGCCCCAAGGGTGAGCTCAAGTTTGACGATTTTATCAAAGAGCTGGAATCCAGCCCCAGCAAAACGGTGGGCGATGTATTTGTCTTTGTTGATGAGTGCCACCGCACACAGAGCGGCAACCTCAATAAGGCAATGAAAGCGGTCATGCCGAATGCTGTCTTCATTGGCTTCACCGGCACTCCCCTGCTTAAGAAGGACAAGCAGACCACGATGGAAGTCTTTGGCCGCTACATCCATCGCTACAAGTTCAGTGAAGCGGTGGAAGATGAGGTGGTGCTCGATTTGATTTACGAAGCACGCGACATCAATCAGAAGCTCGGATCCGAGGATAAGATTGACGCTTGGTTTGAGGCGAAAACCAAAGGCCTGAATGACTGGCAGAAGGACGAGCTTAAGAAGAAATGGGGCACCATGCAAAAAGTGCTCAGCTCGAAGTCGCGCATGTCTCAAGTCGTGACCGACATCGCCTTCGACTTCACCACCAAGCCGCGCCTCAGTAATCAACGTGGCAACGCGATCCTGGTGGCCAAGAGTATTTACGAAGCCTGCCGCTACTACACACTCTTTAACTCAAAGGAAGCAGGCTTCAAGGGAAAGTGCGCAGTCATCACCTCTTACAATCCGAATCAGAGTGACGTCTCTAAAGAGGAGACAGGCGCGGACACAGAAACCGCCAAGCAAGTCATCTTCGACACTTACACGGAATTACTCAAAGACGTCAGTCCCGCGCCGGGGCAATCAGCCACCAAGACCTACGAAGACGCGGCCAAACAGCAGTTCATCAAAGAACCGGCCAAAATGAAACTGCTGGTAGTGGTCGATAAACTGCTGACTGGCTTTGACGCGCCCCCGTGCACCTTTCTCTACATCGATAAGAAGATGCAAGACCACGGACTCTTTCAAGCGATCTGCCGTACCAATCGGCTGGACGGTGAAGACAAAGACTTCGGCTACATCGTCGATTACATGGATCTATTCACCTCCGTCGAAAATGCGATTGCCGTTTACTCAGCAGAACTCGATCACGGGGATGATACGAATGGCGACCGCTCTGATGTGCTACTCAAAGATCGCCTCAAGAAAGGCCGTGAACGCCTCGATACCGCCATCGAACAACTGGCACTGCTCTGCGATCCTGTTGAACCGCCCCAAGCGGAGATCGACTACATCCATTACTTCTGTGGCAACACCGAGATCGCAGGCGACTTAGAAGCAACTGAGCCACAACGTGCAGGGCTCTACAAGGGCACCGCAAGTCTCGTGAGAGCCTACGCTAACATCGCCGACGAAATGACTGCTGCGGGCTATTCAGATGCCGACTGCACACGCATCGAAGGACAGTTGCAGCACTACGTAAAGCTGCGCGACACCATTCGCAATGCCAGCGGTGAAGTGCTCGACGTAAAAGCCTACGAGGCCGACATGCGGCACTTGATCGACAATTACATTCATGCCGAAGGCCCGAAGAAGATTTCAAACTTCGAAGACGTGCCACTTGTCGATCTGATTGTGAAGACAGGGATTGCAGATGCGATTGCCGAAAAGCTAGGCAACATAAAGAGCAAAGAATCCGTAGCCGAGACGATTGAGAACAACGTCCGCAGTAAGATCATCAAAGAGAGCCTCACCAATCCAGCCTACTACGAAAAGATGTCTGAACTGCTCGACGAGATCATCGCCGACCGAAAACGCAAAGCCATCGAATACGAAGAATACTTAAAGCGCATTGAAGCCCTCGCCAAGAAAGTCCAGAGCGGCCACTCCGAAGATACGCCCGAAGTCTTAAAGCGAAGCAAAGCCCTGGCTGCCATCTACGAAAACTTGCAACCCTTCTCATCGCAACAGGTAGCCGAAGGCCAAGCCCCCTTCTCCAAGGATCAACTGCTAGAACTGGCGCAGCAGATCGACGCCAAGGTGCGTGAGGTCAAACAAGATGGATTTCGTGGACACGAGGGTAAGGAACGCATCATTATGGCCGCACTCTTGCCACTGCTGAATCACAATGCTGCTGAAGTGATACGCCTCTTCGACATTATCAAGCAGCAAGCCGAATACTAATGCGACTTCCGATACATTCATTTCAACGGATCATTCTCGTAGCGTGCAGCAAAACCTTTCTTTCTTAACGAACAGAATGCTTGATCAAATCAAACTCGGTGAACTCACCTGCGATGTGCTGCGCAAGGACATTAAGAATGTTCACCTCAGCGTGCATCCTCCTACAGGTCGCGTGACCGTCGCGGCACCAGAGCACATGAAGCTCGATACCATACGCGTCTATGTCATCTCAAAGCTCGGCTGGATCCAGGCACAGCAGCGCAAAATGGCTGAGCAAGACCGCGAGACGCCCCGCGAATACCTCGAAAGGGAAAGTCATTATCTTTGGGGCAAGCGCTACCTACTCTCGATCATCGAAGCAGAGCGTCCGCCCGAAATCACCCTCTCCCATCAGAAGCTCTTACTCCGCATTCGACCTGGGAGCTCGCAAGCCAAACGAGAGGCGATTCTCGAAGAGTGGTATCGCGAACAACTTAAGGCAGAGCTTCCTAAGCTCATAAAAAAGTGGGAGTCGCGTCTAGAAGTCGAAGTTAAGAAATTCTACGTGCGCCGAATGAAGACCAAATGGGGCAGCTGCACTCACCATCGAGGCACCATTCGACTTAACACCGAACTAACTAAGAAACCAAAGAGCTGTCTCGAATACTTGGTTGTGCATGAGATGGTACATCTACTAGAGCCCACCCACAACGAACGCTTTGTAGGGCTGATGGATCGACACCTCCCAAACTGGAGGCACACCCGCAATGTTCTCAACGATTTACCAGTCAGACACGAAGCTTGGCGGTATTAAGACACTTACTTAAATCGGAATTTAAACACGGTGGCGATGTATGAATGCTCGAAAGAATACGAGTAAGCCCAAGGCCAAGGCGAAGCTAGCAGGCTCGGGCACCATGTAGGCCTCAATCTCGCTTTTATACTCCGATAGATCGATGGCGATTGTGATTTGCCCGATGATGGCGCTGTCCGTGTTGTTCGGCTGATTATTGTAGGTGCCGACGGCTGCGATGCTGCCAGCTAATTTCCACTCGCCCCCCTCTTCTACAAAGAATCCACCACCGGAATCGTTTCTGACTGCTTGCGCCTCATAAGTGGTGCCACTGGACGAAAAGTTAGTCACTAAGGTATCGGCTCCTGCGTAGCTGCCAAAGCTTGAGATCTCATTGGTGCCCCAACGCACGGTGCGCGTGCTGGTAGTCTTGTAACCATCTAGCGTGCCTTCGGCACCTGCGAAAAAACTCTCACTCCAGGTCCAAGTCGCACCAGTTTCAACATACCAAGTGGTGGCGGAAGCTTCGGGAGAGCGACCTCCTGAAATCATCGTGACATCACTATTGAGCGCTGGCGTTGCATCTACGATGGATAGACTCGGCAAAAGTGGTAATGTGGCCAATTTAAAGAGTCTCAAGTCGGTGCCCCCGATTTGATAAGAGTCCACTCCATTATAACTGTATGTGCTTCCACCAACGGTGAAGGCCCCCGCATTAACGTGATTGGCCGTGAGCACCCAACCATCGCCAAGGTAAACTCCTGAGCCAGTGCTGGAGCTGCCAGCCACTTGCCCGACATTGCTAAAGCCGGGGTCGACTGGCTGCCCGTCTAAACCCGTGGGCGCGGTGTCGGCACCTGTGGGTAAGGTGAGATTAACCATGCCATAGCTGGCACTTAAACCGAGTATGAAAAAAAGCAGACTGAATCTAAATAAATACGTCATATGACAGGCTCAGGTTGTATAAGCTTATATTGTTAAGCTATTAAGCATACTTATTGGGGCAAAATAATCGAGCTAATTTCACCATTTGCTACGACACGAATCGGTTCCAAGTACAAAAGCTCGCTTGCCAATGAATCGGCGACGCGCTCAATTAGCAGCATGCCTAGCCCACACAAGACTTTACTCGCGCCCTCCATTCTCGCTGGCGACCATGCCAACCTTCGTAGCAGCCTAAAGGTGATCGAAGATGCGGGTCTGCAATGGGTGCACCTTGACATTATGGACGGCCACTTTGTGCCGAATCTGAGCTTTGGACCGCAGACCATCAAAGCGATGCGCCCAGACTCAAAGCTGTTCTTTGATGTGCACCTAATGTTGGACAATCCACACCTCTACATCGATGCCTTTCTGGACGCTGGCGCAGAGCAAATTACTATTCACGTGGAGCCAGACTACCCCGTAGCGGACACTTTGGCCTACATCAAGTCCAAGGGCTGCAAGTGTGGCGTGGTCTTGAATCCGGACACACCGGCGGAAGACGCCAAAGAGTTTTTGCCTGTCTGCGACATCGTACTGCTCATGACGGTGCAACCTGGCTTCGGTGGACAAAGCTTTCGCCATGATGTGCTGCCCAAGATCGAGCAATTTGACACTTGGCGCACGGAGCTGGGCCTGAACTATCGTCTGGAAATTGATGGCGGTGTGGACTTAGAGACCGCTCCACTCTGCACGCAACGCGGCGCGGACGCATTGGTCGCTGGCACCGCCTTTTTTAAAGCGGCCGATCAAGCGGCTTTCATCGATTCAGTCACCGCGTAGTACGCCGGCGAAGCGGCTGCGCGACAAAAATTTAGGGCCTCCGCGAAATCGGGGCCCTCTAACGCTGGTATTCGGACCTAATCCTCTGGCTGGCTCGCCTTCTTCTGGCGTGCTTTTGCCTTGGCGATGACTTCGACGTAGACGGTTTCACCGCCCTCGGTGAGTGCTTGACCGATGGCTTGCGAGAGTGCGCTCAGATGCACGACCTCAGCTGACTCGGCACTGATGCCCACCTTGCAATCAAAGTCCCAGAAATCTTTTCCCTCGGGCAGCTTTTTCTTACGCTCGCGTTTGAGGTATTTATTCACCTCCGCGCGGGTCGACTCGACTAAGCGTTCGGGTTTGATTCTGGGATGCGTGAGCGGAAAGGTTTTCTTCATAAGTGCGCAGAGCGTTTAGGGAATTGCCCTAAACGCAATCGCTATTTAATGAGAGAAATCAGCTACACTTTATTCGAAATCCAGACTGAGCTATACGGCTCCAGCACAATTTCACCTTCGAGGTCTGCGTAGCTCTCGCCGCTAATCAAGTCGCACCATGTTTCGGTGGCGATCAGGTTGAGCTCGACTAATGGGATGGTTTGCCGCTCCGCAGATACGTTGTTTAGAGCGAAGAGTGATTGATCGCGGTTCAGGCTCTCACGCCAGAAGGCGAACACTTGATCCGAGAAGTGCAAGGTGTATTGCGTGGCATTTGGGTGAAAGGCCGGCTGCTTGCGGCGGATCTCGATCAAACGCTTCATCTCTGCGAAAACTGCCTTATGGTGGCGTTCGTCGTCTTGCAGCGCGGCGTTGAGCTCATCTGCGGGCCACTGAAAGCGATTGATCGTGCGGGCACGACCGGTTCGTGCCATACCCTCGCGATTATTTTCAGTGCCCAGCAGGCTGTGAATATAGATCGCAGGCAGACCTTCCAGGGCGAGCATGATGGTATGAGCGCAGATGAAGCGTGCCATTTGCAGGCCATCCTCGCTGCCGCCAATTGTCTTCGCCATCGCACTGTAGAGCGAGATGTTGGCCTCGTAAGGCGTCAGGTCCCCCTCTGGTGTGCGACGCATGGAAATCTCGCCACCGCTATCGCGTAAATTCTCAACCAAGCCGTCCAATTCTTCACTGGACAACAAACCTTCAGCGGGACGCAGACCGATGCCATCGTGAGAGGCGATAAAGTTCAGATAAGCGCGGCCACGACGTGCTGGCGGCATCGACATCATCCATGTCTTCAAGTGCTGACAGTTGCCACTTAAAATCGAATTAAGCAGCAGTGGTGGCAGTGAGAAGTTATAGATTAGGTGCGCCTCGTTATCGTTGCCAAAGTAGCTCAAATTCTCGCGATTGGGCACATTGGTTTCGGTAATCAACACCGCCGATGGCTCCAAGTTCTCGATCACGATGCGCAGCAACTTGATCAGCTCATGCGTTTGCGGTAGATGCACGCAGGTCGTGCCTGACTGCTTCCACAGGAAGGCGATCGCATCCAAGCGAAAGTAGCGAATTCCTTGCTCTACGTAGTGGCGTATGATGCGCACGATTTCGTAGAGCACCTCTGGGTTCCTATAGTTTAGATCGATTTGATCTTCGCTAAAGGTGCACCATACGTGCTTTTCGCCGTCGACGGTTTGCACTTCTGTCAAGAGCGGCGTGCTGCGCGGCCGAACCACTGCAGATAGATCTTCGTAGTCAGTCCCTTCGATAAAGTAATCACGGCCAGGATCGCGGCCTTTGAGGAAATTCTTAAACCAGCGCGATTCGCTTGAGCAGTGATTGATCACTAAGTCCGCCATGATGTCGAAGTCCTCGCCGATGGACTGCAAGTCTTCCCAAGTGCCGAGCTTTGTATCGATTGCCTTGTAATCGATCACCGAGAAACCGTCGTCGGAACTGTAGGGATTGAAAGGCAAAACGTGCACCGCACTCAGCGTGTCTCGTAAATCACGCACTAAGAAGTTTTTAAGCTCCCGCAAGGGCTTGCGGGTCTCGCTAATGATGGAATCGCCATAGGTGATCATCATCACATCGGATTGATCCCACTTACTAGTGCCAAGCGCCACCGGGGCCACTTGCTCCGACATGTTGGCTGCTTCCAGCAAATGATCGGTAATGGCTTCTGCCTGGTCTGCGCCATAGATCTCGTTGACGTGCAGGGCCACACGTTGACGCACGCGCTGTGTCTTCGGGTGTAAGGCTGGGTTAACTACAATCTCGGAGCCGAACTCCTGACGATCGTCTTCAACGGCCTCTTTGAGCTGGTGCAAGATGTCCGGCACCGCCGCGATAACACGTTTCCAGCTGGGCATGAAGGGCACATCCATCGACTTGCTCGGGTCTAGGAATTCTTCGCCGGCATTTAAAATGTTCTCCGCAAAGACTTCGACCGCCGCGCCCTCGGTGTGGCGGTCAAATTTGAGACCATTGATCATGGCATCGTTGTGGTAGCTATCCACCATGTCCAAAGCGATGCGGAAGTATGCCGCTTTGATCGTGCGCACATGCTCGTGTGAAAACACCTGCCCCTGCGTCGCCATCTTGCGATAGAGGGATTTTGTGATGTCACAACTCATTTTTGAGAGTCCGCGACTGCGATCTTCCAGAGAGAGATCCTGATGCTTGTGATCGTAGGTATCGGCCACATCGACCTGACAAATTTGATTGGTCGAATAATTGCGCTGCATTTCAGAGAGCACGCCCATTTCCAAGCCCCAGTCCGACGGGATGCGAATGTCCTCGATCACATCGCGTTGCATTGAAAATTCGCCAGCCAAGGGATAGTGAAAACTGTCGAGGTAATCCAAATACTCATTGCCACCGCAGACTTTTTTCAAGGCACGGATCAAGGGCGTCACCAAGAGTCGGCAGACGCGCCCATTCATGGAATTGTTGGCCACACGCGCATAATAGCCCTTACAAAACTTATAGCTAAAGGACGGGTTAGCGACGGGATAGATCAAGCGTGCGAGCATGTCGCGCTTGTAAGTAGTGATATCGCAATCGTGCAGTGCGACCGCCTCGGCCTTGCCGGCCGCCAGCACATAGCCGAACATATACCAGACATTGCGCCCCTTGCCCATCTCCTTAGGAGCGAGCCCCTTTTCCTGTAGCAAGGCATCAATTTTGCGCAAACGAGGCCCATCGTTCCAAAGCACTTCAGGCTGTTGCGGCAAGCGGCTAAAAAACTCCAACGCGTGACGGTATTCCGCTTCGTTGGCGCGGTCCAGCCCGACCACAATTTGATCCAGATAAGGCACATCTGCCAGCTCATCGACAATGGATGAGAGTGCGGGCATCTGCAGCTCCGAATAGAGTGAAGGCAATACCAAGGCCATCGGTCGGCGCTTGCGAAATTGCATGAGCTCCGCTTCCAGCTTTTCCAGCGGGCGGTTATTAAGCTGATGCAGCGTAGTGATCAGTCCGTGTTGATGAAAATCTCCCATAGGTAATGTAGGTATTTAGCAGTATTCGTCTAGGATGGATAAGACCGCTGCGTTCCAACCCTTAGACGTTGGGAACGGAGCGTGCACCACGCGTGGCGCATAGGGTGTAATGTGTGGGCCGTCTGCATGCGGAATCACCACGGCGATATCCGCCGCTTCCAGCATGGCAGTGTCGTTGGCACTGTCGCCAAGGGCAACCAGCACCCACTCCACATCCGGCTCTCGGTCTTGATAAAATTTCAAAGCAGCTGCGGTGCCGTCCGCCTTGTCGGCGCTCCCCATCAAATGCCAGAAGCGGCCGCCGCGCAACATACGAATCCCGCGGGCCGAGAGCGCTTCGGCAAATGCCAAGCGGTGTACCTCGGTATCGTTCCAAGTGATCGGCTCCGTTGCCAGCCGCGAGCGCGAGCGCTGCGCCTGTGGGATCGAGAGTCCCGTGCGTTCAGAAAGCTCTTGATCCGACCAGTCATCAAAACCGGCAAACTTATAGCCTAAGCGACAACGCAACTCATGCGCGGCTTGTAAAATCTCACTGCGCGCGATGCCGTTAATCTGAACGGCATAGTCGCCCGGTCGTTCTTTGCGAATCGCCAACAGGCCGCCATTTTCCGCAACGATCGGCGAGTCTAGATCCAGCGACTTGGCCAAATCCTCCATCTCGGCCAGCGTCTTGCTTGAGTTTAACACCAGCGGTAGCCCCAGATTCCGCAAGCGCAGAATCGCTGGCGCTGCTTGCGCCCATGAATAACTGTGATCCAGGAAAGTGGCATCCAAGTCAGTGACGAAAAGAAGTTTTTGTGACTGCCCCATCCGACTCAGAACGCGCTGTCAATATTCCGCAGAACTTGCACCCGCGCAAAGGCCGGTCGCAATTCTTGTGCCTCCCGACGCATGCGCATGCGGGAGAGCCGTTGAACTAATATTCGCAGATAATGAGAAAACATAAATAGCGCTGAGCAATTCACATGCCAACTTGAAATTTAGCAATGGCGCGCCCGTGAATTTACTCTAACACTATAATGCGTTACTTAGGCTTCAACCAACCAGCTCACGCGTTGCCTGCAGGTAGATCGATTCACGATAAATACTGGAAACGGAATTTTCAGTGCTAACGCTACTAGAGCAATGCGGCATAAAGCGCAACAGATCCTGATAAACCTGTGTAGCACGCGCTAGATCGGGGCAATTCAACTGATCACCGCTAAAGCTGATAAAAGTGCCGCTGGCAGCCTTGCCGTAGCCCTTCGGGAATTCTTCCGAAAACGCATGCGACAGGGTCTTGGGGCTGCAGTTTAAATATTCGGAGCGCGACAGTATGTTGAGCATTTCGCTACGAGTATCACTGTTGTCACAATACTCACAGGCCTGCAACAGCACTTGTATCATCTTAATATACTCCTCGCCTCGATAGCTATAAAAACGCTCGGTCGTCGCGAGCACTTTCTCCGGATAACCACTCGAAATCTCAGAACTCGTGGCCACGCACCATCCGAGCTCCTCTTCAATCGCCAATGAGCTCCATGGCTCGCCCACGCAGAAGCCGTCAATATTATTAGCCGCCAGATTACGCACCATCTGATCGGGCGGTAGAACCGAAATAATGACGTCTTCTTGCGGCTTGATACCTTGGGCCTCGAGCCAGCGACACAGGGTAAAGTGATGCGACGATGCATGAGAAACAACCCCCAATACCAGTTTGCGAGGATGAAATCCACTTTTGATATAACGCCGTAAGCTTAGACCGTCATCCACGCCTTCCTCGTGGAGCTGCTTCGAAAGTGTAATTGCATTGCCATTACAATTGAGCACCATTCCGGTGATAACTTCGGTTTTGCTCACGTTGACGCCCATCTGCATCATAAACGGCATGGGACTCAGCGCTTGCGCGACATCCAGCTCGCCGAAGGCGAGTTTGTCACGTATTGTCGCCCAGCCGACCTCTCGCGATAGCTCTATATCGAGCCCAGCCTCGCGAAACATGCCAAGACTGTCCGCAATCACCAACGGCGCTGCATCGAGTAATCGAACATATCCTAATTGAATTGAAGCATTGCGGCGTGAGCGAATGGCAAAGTCTGAAGTAACGGTAAACATTTGCCCTCAGATAAGCATTGACCATACCTATTTAAAAAATAAATAAAAAGAATACATTCATACATTAAATGAATTTCTCTCATGCTTGAAACGATCGACAGCCGCCAACTTCTAGCCTTTTGTACTTTGGTTCAAACGGGAAGCTTTACAGAAACTGCGCGCATACTGAGCCTTACGCAGTCGGCCATCAGTCACTCGGTCAAAAATTTAGAGACAGACCTACGCTGCCAACTAGTCACTCGCACCGGGCGCAAGATCAACATCACTGATGATGGCGAAGAACTGTATAAAGATGCGCAAAATATTCTGAATCAAATGCAAGGGGCGCGCATGCGCATTCAGGACCGAGTCAACTGGGGGCGTGGAAGGCTACGTATCGGTGCCAGCACGACAGCTTGCCAACATATATTGCCTAATGTATTACGAGAGTTTAATGAGTGTTTCCCAGACTGCATACTGACCATCACACCTGCCGACACCCCGCAACTACTAGAAATGACGCGTCGCCATGAGATTGACTTGGCGATCATCGTGACTCCGTCAGACCTCAAAGAGATTGAAGCGAAGCCGTTATTTTCAGATGAATTAATATTGGTGACCTCCCCAATCCACGAATTTGCACAAAGTGGCCGCGCCCGAATGGCTAAAATTGCGCAGGAACGCATGGTCTTGTATAATAAAGGCAGCCATACCTTCGATTTGGTAGAACAAGCATTTCGCCAAAACAAACTGCTGATGCAAAACTACATCGAACTGGGCAGTATGGAAGCGATTAAGGAACTGGTAAAAATTAACTACGGAGTCAGCTTTCTCGCCTCATGGACAGTCGAGAACGAGATCAATGCGGGTAGTTTAATGCAAATATCCACCGGTCAACGAAAACTCATCCGCAATTGGGGCATCAGCTATGCGAAGGACAAGAAACTTTCAATTACTGAAGAAACTTTCCTAGGCATTAGCCAAGCAGTATGCAGCAAAATGCATTCAAGCAAACAAACTGGCTCCAGCAAGAGCACAAGCAAGAAGCCCCATTAATCACACCAAGGTGCCCCCTCTTACTTCAACGAGGCCCGCCCCCACCTAAGGAGTAAATTACAATTCAATACTATTTTAATAGCTCAGCAAGTTCGGTCGCTTGAAGCCAAGCACTACTTCACGCCACTGGCTAGCACAGTTTGAAAGTTGGGCTCTTCGCTTTCACGCGCCACGACGTTGACCTCGATCTTACGAAAGCCTGCGCTCTTTAGATACTGATACAGGGTGTTTTCGGAGAAGCCCATCCAGACATCAGCATAGAGCTCACGTGCTTTTTCAAATTGGTGTTCTAATAGGTCAATTATAATTAACTGGCCGCCGGGTTTTAAAATACGAAACGCCTCCTGCACTGCGGCTTCTGGGTGTTGCGCATGGTGGAGCGCTTGGCTGAGCAACGCGAGGTCCACACTTGTATCCTTCAGTGGCACCTGCTCGATGTCCCCCAGTTGATAGGTGAGGTTGGTGAAGCCGTTCTTCTTTGCTAAATCACGGCCAAACTCGACCATTTTTGGAGAATTATCAATACAGGTCACTTGCTCCGCACGTCGCGCCAAGAGTTGCGATAAAAGGCCTTCGCCTGCGCCTAGGTCTGCAATTTTGATTTTCGGGGTCAGGTGCAGTAAAAAATGTCCGATCGCCTCCCAGCTACGCCCAGGGCAATAGTTTTTACCTAAGCGCCCCGCCACGGAGTTAAAATACTGCTCCGACTGTTGTTTGCGCTTTTCTAGGATGCGCTTTAAGTTCGCACAGTCAGCAACGATTTGTTCAGTATCTTCCACTGCAAGCCGTGCAGCCTCCAGCAAGGCGAGGCCTTGTGTGTCGAAGCCTCGATTGATCGCATAAAAGGTCTTCTTCCCCTCGCGTCGATCGTGCACTAGCTCTCCTTGGCGGAGTAGCCCGAGGTGTGATGAGATGCGCGACTGCCCCATATCAAGCACTTCTTGTAACTCTGCCACCGACAGTTCCTCCCGCATCAAGAGCGAAAGGATCCGCACGCGCGTTGAATCCGCCAATAGTTTAAGAGTTTCCCAAGAATCTGCCATCCAAAGAGTTTCTGAGAAGAAGCGCCACCGAGGCAAGCAATCTTAGTTGAAGTTCTCGCTAGAAGAAAAAGCGCAAGATCAGGTGCAAGCTGACACATGCGGCCATTCCTGCGGCTAAGTCGTCGACGGCACAGCCCAATCCGCCTGGCAAATCCTGTAGCTTCGAGATTCCAAATGGCTTTAAAATATCGAAGACTCGGAACAGGGCAAAACCACCCAAAAGCACGGGCCAGCTGCCATGCTGCGCAATCAAGCCACTGTGGCCACCCATGCCAATGAAAACCAAGGGCACAGCCACCACTTCATCCAATACAATCATGCCCGGGTCGCGCATCTGCAGCCGTTTTTCCGCCGCATCACAAATGGCCACCGATATATATGCACTCAAAGCCGCTAGAAAAATAAAGCCGAGCGGGGAGGCATTATGAAAAAAGACTGCGTAAAAGGCCAAGCCGACCACACTGCCCCATGTGCCAGGCGCTTTCTTCATACGCCCCACAGGGCCGATAGTCGCGAGATTGACGACTAAGGGAGTGGACAAGGTACGTGTCCAAAATACGTAACGATCAATGGCACTCACGACTTTTCCTCGTTTTCACCCGTAAAGATGGACCAATATTTAATCATATATTGTGTGCCGGAAGAAACCGTCAGTAGCGTCGCAATCACAAAGAAAGCCAGCCCGCCCCAGTGCAGCACATCGCCCACAATTGCAGGGATCCATTCGGAAAAATCGACCCGCACGCTCACTGCTAAAAGCAATAAAATAGCCGCTACGATTTGCGAGACAGTCTTGTGCTTACCCGATTTTTCCGCCGCCAACACGATGCCAGAACTCGCCGCCACCAGGCGCAGGCCTGTGATCAAAAATTCGCGACTAAGGATTAAGAGTAACAAAGGTAAAGCCCAGGCGGGCAAGGTGCCATGCGCCAGTAGAGCAATAAAGAGGCCGACCATGAAGACCTTATCCGTCAAGGCGTCCATTAACTTCCCGAAGTTAGACACAATCCCCTGTTTACGAGCGACATAGCCATCGGCCCAATCGGTCAGAGCCCCAATTACAAACAGTACAAAGGCGATCGTGCTCGCCCCCGTGAACGGGGCATAGAGAAAGCCCACAATGCCGAAGAGGATTGGGATTCGAGAAAGCGTCAGTAAATTTGGAAGATTCACAGTGTTAAGATGCCGCAGATGCAAGCAGGCGGCTAGCCCAAAATTCGAGATTTTACGTGAGAAAAACTTGAATGCGAAAGTTGCAACCAAATGGAGACGAGACGTCCTGCCCAACTGGTACCACAAGAAGACCCGCACCCATCTCGCCGAACCGAAGCGATCAAACGCATATAAATGAACACGAATCATAAGCGTAAAATGAGCGGCTATAAGCGGTCCCCAGCTACGCTGGAAAAGCAGAGCATTAGTGCAGTTGAGCGATCTGGGCATCTGACGCATTCGAGTCCTGATCCAGAAAACACAGACAACCCATAACTGAGGAGACCGCCCTCTGTGCTCCTATGACGTAGTCCGGTTCAGCAAGCTGCCCGGTCTTGTCGGCGGACCTCCTGACTTGCACATCAGCTCGCCGGTTGGATCCACACTGCTTCCGCGCGGAATCTCGTGATTACGCACTTGTGCTTCTCTAGTAATTGATTTGTTGTTCAGGTCTTTCACGATGGACTTTAACCATATTAGTTTATCAACATGCCGAGCATACCAAGGCGACTGTGGGCGACTCCGTTCGTTCCTCACTCAGCGCCACATATCGACGATATGGGAGAAAAAATGAAAGTATCTTTCAGGCATAATGGTAAACTTTCCTATGAGCGATTCAGGCCGTTCTTCGAAGCTACAGTCAAAGTAAACGATGCTCTGACACTACATATTCGGGGGGATTTAGAGAAACAGTTTACAATATCCTGCGCTAAGACAAAACTCGTATTGGTCGAAGAAATCCACCCAGACACGCGTGAATGGGCGATTGAGTCGACACCTCATTCCGAAGAAATACTCAAAGTTAAGGCAGGAAGTTTACCCTACTCGGTTACAATGAGTCGTTTTGGAGCATTTCGTTGGGGCGAAGAGAAAAAGAAAATGGAATTATCATATATTCGAGGACTACGAAGTGCAGACTTTGGCGATTTCCAGATTGAGCATCGCGATTATCAAACTGGATTAACTTTAATATATTCTACCGCCCCCTCTCTTCTCGCCGCCATATGGTTTGGTTTTTGGTATTGTGGCAGATTCAATTTCCAACAGGACTAACAGTCAGAGCACTCAATGTCGACAACGCGCCATAAATGAGGAACCCGAGGAAGCCTGCATAGCCTCAACTAGTGACTATATCGAAAAAAACTGGAGGCCGAATTCTCTCGTCATTTCTCGACAGGCACTCACTTAGATTCCGATTCCGCCTCAGCTGCCTCGCGGGCGGCCTTGGTCATGCGCACGACATTGCGCACCGGATTCTTCGTCACGATATTACCGCCTGCGGATCGTCCGCGCACGGCGAGGTCCTTAAAGAAGAGTTCCTCCTCGGTCTTGCGCAAACGCGGCGCGGGCTTGAGGTTAATTTTCACGGCATCGGCTTCGCCCCCCTCGGTGGGATAGCAGGAAATATACAAGACGCGGGAACCGGGCGTGCCTTTGGTCAGATCGTATTCGCGATCTCGAGTCACTCCGCCAGTGGTGAAATGCTTGGCTAGCGTCGGGCCGGAACGACCGTCGCGATAGACCATGCAATAGGTGATCGAGTTGGGCTCAGCTCGGTTAAAGATGTCGATATGCAAAATATTCTTACCAAAGAAGGCCTTCTCGCTAACTTTGCTCACGATCAGCTTGCCCTCTTGATTGATGGCGATCACGTCGTCGAGGTTCGAGCACTTGCACACGGCCTCATCCTTCTTCATGCCGAAACCTGCGAAGCCTTCCTTCTTGTCGACGTAAAGCGTTTCGTTCGCAATCACCACTTCTTGCGCCACCACCTTCTTAAATGATGCAAGCTCGGTTTTGCGGCCGCGCCCCATTCCGTATTTCTTCTTCAGGTCCGAGAACCACTTGATGGTATACTTAGTCAAGTGATTGAGGTGCTTCTGGGTGGTCTCAATATCTTCTTCGAGCCCCTTAATCAGTTCATTTGCACGGAAAGAGTCGAATTTAGAGATGCGCTTAATCTTAATTTCCAACAGGCGCAGAATGTCGTCCTGAGTGATCGCACGCTTGAAGAGCTGCTTGTAGGGATCGAGCCCTACGTCCACGGTATGGATGACGGCTTCCCAAGTTTCTTCTTCTTCGATCCGGCGATAGATGCGCTTCTCAATAAAGATCTTCTCCAGCGAGCTGAAGTGCCACTTCTCTTCGAGCTCGCCGAGTTGTATCTCGAGCTCGAGTTTAAGTAGGCTTCGAGTCTTTTCAGTCGCCAGATAGAGTAGATCGGCCGCGGAAAAGAAGTGCGGCTTCTCGTTTTCGATCACGCAAATATTGGTGGAAACAGACAGCTCACAATCAGTAAATGCGTAGAGTGCTTGCTCCACCACAAAAGGGTCGGAACCGCTGGGCAGGTAGACCAAGATTTCCACCACATCGGCGGTGTTGTCTTCCACTCGCTGAATCTTAATCTTGCCCTTCTCGTTGGCTGAGATGATCGAATCAATCAAGCTGGTGGTGGTTTTGCCGAAAGGAAGCTCGGTAATGGCGAGCAGGTTCTTTTTGCGCGCTTCGATGCGCGCGCGCACTTTGACGCGCCCCCCACGCTTGCCGTTGTTGTATTCCGACACGTCGGCGATCCCGCCCGTCGGGAAGTCAGGCACCAGCTCGGGAGTCTCTTTGCGCAAGAGCGCGATACAACCATCCAAGAGTTCGTTGAAGTTGTGTGGCAAAATCTTACAAGACAGGCCAACTGCAATGCCCTCGGCCCCTTGCGCCAGCAATAGTGGGAATTTGACCGGTAGTGTCTCTGGCTCTTTGTTTCGACCATCATACGATGCCAGCCAATTTGTCGTCTTCGGATTGAAAACGACATCTAGTGCAAACTTAGACAGGCGGGCCTCAATGTAACGCGGCGCGGCGGCAGAATCGCCAGTCAGGGTGTTGCCCCAGTTGCCCTGCATGTCGATCAAGAGTTCCTTTTGCCCCAATTGCACCATGGCATCCCCGATCGAAGCGTCACCGTGTGGGTGATACTTCATGGTGTTGCCGATCACGTTGGCCACCTTGTTGTAGCGACCATCTTCTAGCTCACGCATCGAGTGTAATATGCGACGCTGCACCGGCTTCAGGCCATCATTCGCATGTGGAACCGCACGCTCTAAAATCACATAGCTGGCGTAGTCGAGAAACCAATCGCTAAACATCTGATCGACGTGCCCGGTATCCGTTTTGAGCGCGAAGATATCTTCCGTCGTCAACGGTTCGGCCTCGATGGACTCGGAAGGCTGATCGAATTCGAGGTCAAAATTTTCTGTCTTAGGCGTCTTTTTACGAGGCATATGTTTAGAGTCAGAAGTTTTCACAAGCGGGGTTCAAGTAGATTTCGCTTACGCGTGCAGAATCACCGCCCTGCGTCACTCAATTATTAGCCTGTATGCACAATTAGTCGATTTGCTCACAGCCAGTTTTGAAATGAATAAAATTCTGCCAATTGTGTTTTTTCCTTACCATTGGCTCGTTCAGTGCTAGGTTGAGATCATGTCTAATCCAACACCCTCCTTCACCTCACATAAAGCACTACTCAAATGGGTCGAAAAGATGGTCACACTCTGCGAACCGGAATCGGTTCATTGGTGTGATGGCTCGCAAGAAGAAGCCGATACGCTCTTCTCAATGATGGTCGAAAAGAACCTATGCATCAAACTCAACGAAGAGAAGCGCCCCAATAGTTATTTATTTCGCTCGGACCCACGCGATGTCGCGCGCGTCGAGTCGAAGACATTTATTTGCTCCCAAAATAAAGACGGCGCCGGCCCAACCAACAACTGGGAAGAGCCGCGCGAGATGCGCCGCAAGTTAAAAGGCCTCTTCAACGGATGCATGCACGGGCGCACGATGTATGTGATCCCTTTTAGCATGGGCCCTGTCGGCGGGCCGATCTCCAAGATCGGCGTGGAAATCACCGACTCCCCTTACGTGGTGGTCAATATGCGCATCATGACTCGCATCGGCACACCAGTGCTCGACGTATTAGGCGCGGATGGATTTTTTGTCCCTTGCCTACACTCGGTCGGATGCCCACTGGAAGAAGGCGATGTCGATGTCGCTTGGCCTTGCAATCCTGAAGACACCCATATCGTGCACTTCCCCGAGGAGCGCACCATCGTCTCCTATGGTTCAGGCTACGGCGGCAACGCCTTGCTGGGCAAAAAGTGCCTCGCGCTTCGCATTGCCTCCACACTAGCGCGCGACGAAGGCTGGATGGCCGAACACATGCTGATTCTAGGCGTTGAAGAGCCAGACGGCACTAAGACCTATGTGACGGCCGCATTCCCCAGCGCTTGCGGCAAAACGAATTTCGCCATGGTCATCCCTCCCAAAGAAATGGAAGGCTATAAGGTCACCTGCGTGGGCGACGACATCGCTTGGATTAAGCCAGGACCTGATGGTCGTCTTTATGCAATCAATCCCGAAGCCGGCTTCTTCGGCGTAGCACCGGGCACTTCGTTCGACACCAACCCGAGCGCAATGACCTCTTGCGCCAAGGATACAATTTTTACCAATGTGGCCCTCACCGACGACGGCGACGTTTGGTGGGAAGGCATGAGCAAAGAGCCGCCTGCGCACCTGATCGACTGGAAGGGCCAGGATTGGACCCCAGAAAGTGATACGCCAGCCGCTCATCCAAACAGCCGCTTCACCGCGCCAGCCGCCAACTGCCCTGTCATCGACCCTGACTGGGAAAAGCCCGAAGGCGTCCGCGTGCATGCCATGGTCTTTGGTGGTCGCCGCATGAGCGATGTACCACTTGTATCACAAGCCTTCAACTGGGGCCACGGCGTTTATCTGGGCGCCACCACAGGGTCGGAGATGACCGCCGCCGCAGAAGGCACCTTGGGCAAAGTCCGCCGCGATCCCATGGCCATGCTGCCCTTCTGCGGTTACCACATGGGCGACTATTTCCGCCACTGGATCAAAATGCAGCGCAATCTAGCCGAGACCCCACGCATCTTTAATGTCAACTGGTTCCGCAAAGACGAAGACGGCAAGTTCCTCTGGCCGGGCTTCAGCGATAACATGCGCCCACTACGCTGGATCGTAGAGCGTGCTACCGGACGCGCGGGTGCCAAGGAAACCCCCATCGGCTGGATGCCTCGCTATGATGACATCGATTGGCGCGGACTCGAAATGAGCGAAGAAGACTTTGATAAACTAATGGAGATTGATCGCGAGCGCTTGCGCATGCAGACGCTCACACACGAAGAGCTCTTCCTAAAGTTGCACGAGCACCTACCCAAAGAGATGATTTTCCAGCGCGAAATGCTAGTCTCGCGCTTATAGAGAGAATCGCTCTGACACACGATAGGCTTTAAGTGCCAATCAGCTAGAGCCTCAGCAACATTTTAGCTTGCTGAGGGCGATGCGGGTGCAAAATTGCCATAAATTAAAGTTGGAAAAGCTGCGCACGATGGTTGAGCATGCACTCAATTATGCCACGCATCTATCTATCTCCTCCCGACATTAGCCCGCGCGACCACGCGAGTGTGGATGCCGTGTTGACATCGAACTGGGTCGCCCCTGTCGGGCCGGCACTGGATGCATTTGAGGCGGCAGTCGCAGAGCGCGCCCAGCGCTCGCACGCCGTCGCGCTGAGCTCCGGCACCGCAGCGCTACACCTCGCACTTCAAATTCTAGGCGTCGGCCCGGGCGATGCCGTGCTGTGTCCCAGTCTGACTTTTGCCGCCAGTGCCAACCCGATCTGCTATCAGGGCGCCGAGCCCATCTTTATCGATAGCGAGCCGCGTACTTGGAACATGGACCCCGACCTGCTGCAGCAAGCGCTCCGCACGCATCCCAACATCAAAGCAGTGATCGTGGTTCATCTCTATGGTCAATGCGCTGAAATGGATCGAATTCTCGAAATCTGTGAGGCACATAAGTTGCCACTCATCGAAGATGCCGCTGAAGCACTCGGCGCGAGCTACCACGGCCGTGCCGCGGGCTCGATGGGCGCTTTTTCCTTCTTTTCCTTTAACGGCAACAAGATAATTACCACCTCCGGCGGAGGCATGCTACTCGCCGACGATGCAAAGCTGATTGAGCGCGCACGCTACTTAGCCACCCAAGCTCGCGAACCCGTCGCCCACTACGAACATCAAGCCATCGGCTACAACTACCGCATGAGCAATGTGCTCGCGGGCCTAGGCAATAGTCAATTGGCCGACCTAGATCGTCGCATTCAAACACGGCGCGCACACTTCGACGCCTATCACGCCGCCCTCGCCCACTTGCCTGGCATCGAATTCATGCCGATCGCTGAGCCAGATGCTGCCAACTATTGGCTAACTTGTCTTACCATCGATCCAGCTGTCAGCGGCAGCTCACGCGACCAGGCCCTGGCCGCATTAGCCGCCGCTGACATTGAAGCGCGCCCACTATGGAAGCCACTTCACCTGCAGCCAGTCTTCAAAAACAGCGCGTACCTAGGCGGAACTTTCGCCGCCCAGTTATTTGAGCGAGGCCTATGCCTCCCCAGCGGCTCCAACATGACCATAGCTGAGCGCCAACAAGTCATCGATACGCTTCTAGCTGCACTCACGGGAGCGCCCGCAAACTCATGAAAACGAATGCTATAGTTCGCTATTTTAATTTAAGGACCCTCGCGCTGGCCTTATTCTACGCACTCACCTCTATAGCGAGTTACTGGGCTGCCTACGAGCTGCGCTTCGACTTCAACGTGCCAGAGAACCACAGCCTGGATCGTGTTCATACCATCCATTGGGTGGTCGGCCTGCAGTTGATGCTCCTGATGGCTGCCGGACAATTTGATTCAATTCTCTCTTACTTTCGCTTGCCCGATGCGCTGCGCCTCTTTGGTGGCCTCTTTGCCAACGCACTCATTCTGCTTTCGATGTGGTATGTGTATAAAGGTCACAACGTCCCCCCACGCGCAGTCATCCTGACCTACTTCTTAATCAGCTTCCTCGCGATTGCATCCTTTCGCGTGATTATGCGCATACAATCCAGCCGCGGCCTAGAGGACTGGTTTGCGATGGAGAGCGCCGAAAATGTTCTGATCATCGGTGCGGGCGAGATTGGCGCTGGCCTCTGTTCGGACTTAATGAATAAGTCGCGCCTCGGCATGCGTCCTGTCGCCTTCCTGGATGACGACACCAATAAAGTCGGTCGCTATGTGCACGGTGTGTTAGTCGCCAATATAGTGGACGAAGTCGCTGCAGTTGCGAAGCGCTACAATGCCAGCAAAGTGGTGATCGCCTTTCCTTCGGCCTCAGTCAAACGCATGCGTCAAGTCGCCGAGCTTGCGCGCGATGCTGGGCTCGCCGTAGATACCGTGCCCGCGCTGACTGACCTCGTGAGCGGCCGCGCAGAACTCTCGCAACTACGCCCCATTGAGCTCGAAGATTTACTGGGCCGTGACACCGTAGACCTCAACTCCGACGACATCCGCAGCATGCTGGCAGGCAAACGCGTGCTCGTCACCGGCGCTGGCGGCAGTATCGGGAGCGAACTGGTGGCACAAATCCTCAGTTACGCGCCCTCCGAATTGCTCTGTGTCGATCAAGCTGAAATCGCGATTTTTAACCTGCGGCAAAATGTACTCAAAGCAACCGCCAGCGCACACACTCGAATCACCACCCGCGTGCTGGACATTCTCAACCAGCCACAACTCGACAAGCTCTTCGAAGAGCACCGCCCCGAAGTCATCTTTCACGCCGCCGCACACAAGCATGTCAATTTGATGGAAGACCAGCCCACCGAGGCGCTGCAAAATAATTTCCTAGCCAGCAAGCAACTGGCCCGCATCGCTAGCGCACACGCCGCCGAGCGACTGATTTTAATTTCCAGCGACAAGGCGATCAATCCCACCAGTGTCATGGGTGCCAGCAAGCGCCTGGCCGAGCTGGCACTGGGAGCCCAACAAAATGCCCCAGGAAACAACACGAAGTTCATGGCCGTTCGCTTCGGCAATGTACTCGGTTCCTCCGGCAGTGTCATTCCAATCTTCCGCAAGCAAATTGCCACCGGTGGCCCCATCACCGTGACAGATCCCGAAGTCACACGCTTCTTCATGACGGTCGAGGAAGCCGTCGGCCTAGTTCTACAATCCGCCACCCAAGGCTCCGGCGGAGAGATTTTCGTGCTCGACATGGGGGAGTCCGTCAAGATCGTCGACGTGGCACGCCAGATGATTGCTCTGAGTGGCCTGCGCGAGAATACCGACATCGACATCGAATTCATAGGCCTACAACCAGGCGAAAAGCTCTACGAAGAAGTCCAGCACCTAAGTGAAGAGTTGCAAGCCACCCGCCATGCACGAGTCATGCGCTTCGTCGCGCCTAAGGATGCGAATTTCGATATCGAGAAACTGAATGCCGACCTGCAAGCAGCGATCGCCGGCGGCCATGTGCGCGAAATCAAGCAGGCCATACAAAAGCACGTGCCCGAATACACGCCTTCGCTCTAAAGAGTCTCCGCGATGTAGCGACTACGCCCAGCGCGGCAAGCAGGATACTGCTTGTAGATACGCTCTAACTGTTGGTCCAAACAAGCCGGGTCAAATGCCTGCTCGCTAAAGGCCACGATCCGATTTTCGTATCCATCAATTCGATACTGAATCGTCTCCGAAAAGCGCGCGCGCAAAGCAGGCGACTTAAAGATCGGCAAGTGCCGTACCTTATCAGGCTCGATCATGTTAAAGATCAACATGCCCCCCGGACGCAATAGGCCTGCCAGCGCCTCACACCACTCCACGTCCATCGGCACACAGCGCACCGGCACGCCCTCTTGCTCTGCATATAGATCGTCAATAATTACATCGTAGCAGGCCTCGCCTTCCGCCTCATGCACCCACTCAACCGCGTCACCGGCAATTAACTCACAGCCCTCAGTGCAGTCAAAAAAGCCATCCGCGATCGAGAGGTGAATCGGGTCCAACTCCACCCCCACGATCCGTTCAGGCGCGACCAATTCACGAATCTGCCGCCCAACCGCGCCTGCGCCAAAGCCCAGCACCAGCACATCCTGCAAACTACCCGCCGTGCGATACAAGGTCGGCAAGGTAATTAAGTCCCAAATAGAGCCCGCTAGCGGCCGCTTGGGGTTCCACTGCGAGTGATTCACTCCATTCCGATACAAGCGCACTGAAGCCCCCGCAGAGCGAACCTCGTAGTGGTTGTCATCGATCACCTGTTGCCAAAGAATAGCCATATCAATCCAGCTAGCGCTTCAGTTTACGTTCCACCATGCCGTAGGCCTCTTCCGGCACCCAGTCACGCCAAGTCGCATCGTTCGACTCAATCTTCTTCAAAATCGTACGACCCGTATTGGCCAGCAGGCCTGGGTCCCCCACACCAATCGGCACGATGCGCTCATTCTGCATCAGGTGACGATAAAAATACTGCCAATTCTTAGGCGCTTTAAAGTTCTCAGCAGTCACCAACTCCATGCTGCGCGAATTATGCCATGGATACACAAATAACTGCACCCGGTTCTTAAAAAGGCGCCCAAACGACTCCAATACACCGCCGGCAAGGTTGGCAGCCCACTTTTCCTTAAACAACTCATTTAACAAACCGATGCTCAAGATGATCGCGATCGGCTCCGCCGTATAACGGCTCAGATAGGTCGCGATACGGTGAAATTCCGCACTGCGACTAATCAACACCGTCTTTCCCAATGCCTGCAAAGCATCCGCACGGTCCAAAAAGTCCTCATGATCCACCGCACCGCCATCGCGCAGCAAATTATTCATACTGATCTCGCAAATTTCCAAAGCCCGCGACTTCTCCTCTTCGTTCATCACCTTCGAAAAAGTCAGGCGCGACTGCTGGATCATATCCAAGTGCAATTTAAGCACCGGACTAAAACTACCACGCAACAACAAGATCGGCCGTTTATACAGCGTATCCGCCGCCGGCACAATCTCCCCCTTCTCATTAAACATCGCCGCATCGGTTAGACCACTTTGCACCAACTGCAAGGCACACAAGCGATTGTCCACATAGCGGAAGCCCTCGCCCGAGAAGCGTAACATGTCCACCTCCACACTATCTTTAGCCACACCATCTGCCAAAGACTCCACAAATTCACTCAAACTATCGCGGTGGTAAAAGGCCGCATGTATCAAATTCACCCCTACTTTGCCCAGCGCATCCATTTGGTCTGGATTCGTTTCGTCCAATAAGCGCACATGAATCACAATTTCACAAGGCTCAGTCCCCGGCTTCAACTGAAAGCGAACGCCCAGCCAACCATGACATTCCCCTTTATCCTTATAACCGCGCGCCCGCACCGTGTTACAAAAAGAGAAAAAAGTAGTGTCCTTACCACGATCCGCGCCCAGACGCTTCTCCAACAAATCATACTCATAAGTCAGCATCGAATGCAGACGCGACTGCGAGACATAACGCGAGGCCTTACCATAGAGCGCATCACTCATCGTCATATCATAGGCAGAGATCGTCTTAGCCACAGTGCCCGCGCTACCAGAAACGCGAAAAAACCAATTCGCCGTTTCCTGCCCCGCGCCAATTTCTGCAAAGACCCCATATTGTAAGGGATCCAGATTGATCGCCAATGCTTTCTCGTAAGTGCTCAACTGCTTTCTTTCCGCCATATAGAAGCATTCAGTAAAAGCCCGCATAAGTGATGGCAAACCGTATCTGAACACATTCCAAAAAAAACTTTCAAAAAAGGAAAGAAAAGCCTTTACACAGTCCGAGCTTCGACATTTAGTCCCGCCTTTCCTTCGTGATTCAACTGCTCCGAAACACGAAATTAACAATTTATTGCAGGGTGGAGCAGCCCGGTAGCTCGTCAGGCTCATAACCTGAAGGTCCTAGGTTCAAATCCTAGCCCTGCACCCATTTAAGGCCTCTAAGTCACTGACTTAGAGGCCTTTTTTCGAGCCAACATAGCAGATTAACGATAATCCATTGATGTAAACTTCACAGGAGATGGGACACTTGTCCCGATTCACGTTCGTTCAGCTTAGGCTCGGCTATGGACACAAGTGTCCATACTCCTTCTTTTCTCAATCAGTCATCACCCAGCCATCTTCAGCATGTCGAAGATCAGCTTCGCGAAGGTTTTGGCTTTCTTGGGGTCGCTTAGGAGTTGGAACATTTGGTTTTGATGGGCGTCGCTGCTGTCTAGAATGGCGTCGTCGATGGCTTTCGGGAAGTCGCCTAGCATGGCTTGCTCATCACTGTTGTTGGCGATTTGTCTCATGACGCCCTGATTCTCACGCACTTTGTCGCGAACGGTATAGGCGTAGTTGATCAAATCTTTCTCGGTCAGTTGGTCGGTCACGAAAAGTTCGTTGAGACGCTCGATGATACGTGAGAGTGCCTCTTCTTTTTTGTCCTTGGGCTTGGCGGTGCCTGCGGCTTCGCCGCCCTTGAGGCCGTAGGCTCCCTGCTCGCCTTCCATCACTAGATCTTGCTGGCGTTGCTTGGAGAGGCGGTAATGGCTCATCTCGACATTGCTGAGGTCGATGGGGTCATCGTCCTCAAAGCTCTCGCGTAGCATGGGCCGCAAATTGCGGGCGTAGAGGCTGAGCTTTTCGAGATCCTTGTCGTCGTAGTCCACGATCTGCGACATGAACTCATAAAAGCGCACAAAGGTGCCGAGATCTTTCTTAAAGATGTCGAGACTGTCCTTGGCTTGCTTGGCCTCCTTGAAGTTTTTCTCGGCGTTGGCAATCAACACGGCATCGCCGGTCTTCTTGGTGCGCTCAAAGACATCGCGCCCCAGCTTGTAGGCTTTCAAGGCTTCGCTGTAACGCACCTGCCAGCGTTCGACAGCGGGCTTGCAGATGTTGGCCAGCGCCGCCGGGCTCTTGCTCTTTTGAAAGAACGCATCCGCAAACTGCTCGACTTCCTTCCAAGTAAAAATACCCACCGTCCGCAGTTTCTCGAAGAGATCAAAGATCAGGTCGGGATCGGACACGTCTTCGAGTGACGCTGTTTTGTAATACGGCAAAAAGGCTGCGAGAATCTCTTCGGGCTCGTTGAAGAAGTCCAAGACAAAGGTGCCGGTTTCGGCTTTACCAGGAAAGGTGCGATTGAGGCGCGACAGGGTTTGCACACACTCAACGCCGCCGAGCTTTTTATCGACATACATGGCGCAGAGCTTGGGCTGATCGAAGCCGGTCTGAAACTTGTTGGCCACGATCATCACTTGGTAATCTTCCGAGTCGAAGGCCTTGCGCATATCCCGGCCTTTCAAGTTCGGGTTCATACTAGTCTCTGTAAATTTCTGCCCGAGCAGGCCTTCGGCATTCGGATCTTTGGCGTTGAACTCCACTTCTCCGGAAAAAGCGACCATACCGTAGAGCTTTTGATAGCCTTGCTCGACAATGTATTTGTCGATTCCGAGCTTATAGCGCACCGCTTCTTTGCGGGAACTGGTGACGACCATTGCCTTAGCGTGTCCACCGAGTAGCCCCATCACGTTATCACGAAAGTGTTCGACGATGACCTGCACCTTTTGCGCGATGTTGTAATCATGCAGGCGCACCCACTGGTTAAGCTTCACCTTGGCCTTCTTGCTCTCCACCTCAGTGTCGGCGGCCTGCACCTTGAGCGCTAAATTGTAGGCTACCTTGTAGTTGGTGTAGTTCTTCAGCACATCGAGGATAAAGCCCTCCTCAATCGCCTGACGCATACTGTAAACGTGAAAGGCTTCAGGCAGATTCTTCTTTGATGGCGCTTCGTTCGGATTCGGCAAGCGGCCAAACAGTTCCAGCGTCTTCGGCTTAGGCGTCGCGGTAAATGCGAAGTAGCTCAAATTCTTTGACTCACGACGTGAGGCCACCATGGCATCCAGAATTTCGTCAGGTGTCAGCTCTTCATCTTCATCGCGTGCTTCCACCATCAACACTTCCTTGAGTTGGCGAGCGGTGGCACCCGTTTGCGAAGAGTGGGCTTCGTCAGCGATGACGGCGTAATTGCGCTCCTTCAGGCTGACACTGTTCTCGATCGCTTTCAGCACAAAGGGAAAGGTCTGAATGGTGACGATGATGATCGGCGTGGATTCTTCCAGTGCCTTGGCCAGCTTCTCCGACTTCGAGCCTTCGCCCTCATCGCGTTTGATTTTGGCCACAATGCCATCGGTGTGCTCAAACTGGTAGATCGTATCTTGTAGCTGATCGTCCAAGACCGTGCGATCCGTCACCACGATCACGGAGTGAAACTGCTTTTCGCCCGCATCGTCATAGAGCGATGAAAGCTGGTGCGCAGTCCATGCGATGGAGTTCGATTTGCCCGAACCCGCGCTATGTTGCACCAGATACTTTGAGCCGGGGCCTTCTTCGCGTGCGGCATCTAGGAGTCGATTGACCACGTCCCACTGATGGTAACGCGGGAAGATCATCGTCTCCTTCTTGTATTTGCGCCCCTCCCAGTTCTCCTTTTCTTCGATTTGCAGGTGCACGAAGTTGCCTAGGATCTTGAGTAGGTTCTTGGGCAACAAGACCTCATTCCACAAATAGTCAGTCGCGTATTGATTTGCGTCCTTGGGCACATCATTGCCCGCGCCGCCCTCTTTCGTGCCTTTATTGAATGGCAGGAAGTAGGTATTGAGCCCTTCGAGTCGAGTGCTCATGTAGACTTCATATTGACTGACCGCAAAGTGAACCAATGCCCCGCGCTTAAAAGTGAGTAGAGGCTCTGGCTTCTTGCTGACGGGATCGACTGGCGGACGCGTCAGCTTATACTGTTTGACCGCACTTTGAGCCGTTTGCTTGAACTCCGACTTTAGCTCAAGAGTCGCCACGGGCAAGCCGTTGACAAACAGCACCAAGTCGATGCGCCAATTCTTCGCCTTCGCCCCCGTCGCAGAGAGTTCGGCCGCGGTCGCCCACGGGCTATACACCAACTCCGGCACCACCCGCAGACGGTTGTTTTGATACATGCGCAGCGTGTCAGGATTCAGATCATGCTCCGGCTCAAATTGGCACAGACTAAAGCGCGTGCCACGGTGTTTGATCGGATGACGCAACACCCCCAGCGTGCCAAAGGTGCGTAAGGTGCCATCGGCAGCGTTCGGATCAGCCTTGTTGAGCTGTGTCGCCAGTCGTTCTAAAAACTTCGCATCGGTGTTGCTCGGATAAAGCTGAGTAAACCTCTCCCACTGCTTCGGCTGCGTGTCTTTAATAAAGCCCAGCACGTCCTCCTCATACAGTGCCAATTCACGGTTGTAACCCTCAGGCGATCCGAGCAACCAGCCATTTGCCAGTAACTGGTCGATCATATCATTTTGAAAAGTGAGTTCGTTGGCTTTGTCGGACATGCGGGGAAGTTAGAAATGAGAAGGAGGAAGTTTGAAAATTGGAGTGCCTGCAAAATGATTAAAAATGCGGTCGTCTCCAACAAAATCGTTATTTTTGTATTAAAAATCATTAGAATTCGGCCCTTTCATGGCAAATTGATTAGAATTCGTAGCGCGGTGCTTTAGCCCGCGTGCTGAACCCAAGCAGCCGAGCCCACCGCACGGAACTGCGGCTAAAGCACCCAAAGGGCATGACACACGCAGCTACTCAAAAACAGCTCACAAGCACTCAACCAAATGCGGCACATTCAAATAATACCGAGTGCCTTTCAGCTGGCCCACCTTGACCATCAAGCCACGCGAAGCCAGCTCATTCAAATCACGCAATGCGGTGCGATCCCCGATCCCCGTCATCTTTTGATATTTGGCATTGTTCATACCGCCCTCAAACCCACCTCTCAGCTCATAATCGATCAAGCGGTTCAAAACCTTGAGCTGACGTTCATTCAGCTCCTCAGCGTGATCACTGACCTTTGTTCGATATGCCGTCAGTGCAAGGATGTGCCCTGTTGTGTTGACGGCATTGATGAACAAAGGGCTCATCCGCTGGATGATCGCGGTTAGATCCAAACACGCTTCAAATTGACGGTAGTAAGTTTCCAAGTCGGTATTGAATGAACGCGACAAAGCGAGCGGCGTGCTGCGCCCTAGATCACGACAAAGCCCCATCAAAATCAAATTACGGCCAATGCGCCCGTTACCATCGCAGAATGGATGCAAGGTCTCAAAGTGAACGTGCCCCTGAATGGCATTCAATAACGGCGTCTTCGGTGAACACTGGTTATACCACTCAATAAATTCCGTCATCTTTTCATGCACCAGCGCCTGACTCACCCCTTCGTGGATCACCTTATATTCTCGATCCATACGCGTGCCGCTGACGATCTTCATATTGCCGACATACGCACCAATCGATTCCGCAGGAAAACTGGTAGAGCCTTTGAGGATCTCTCGATGCATTTCAAAGAGTAACTCATGGCTGAGCGGCTCATTGGCATGCGCTAAGGCCAGGCGCGTGAGCGCGACCGCCCCCTGCTCCTTTTCACGAGCAGGCGCGATGTTCTGCACGAATGAGCTATGCACCGACTCACGGTCGAGTAAGACCCCTTCGATCTCAGAGTTCGCCACGATCTCTTCGGTTAAGACATCCTCAAAGCCCGCCGCTTGCTGCTTCATGATCACGTCCAGCTCCTGAACCGCCGCCTGAAAGGCCAGCTCCAACGGAGCCACAACCGCTGGATTGTGGTAAAAATGCGGAAAGTCCGCCCGTTGCCAGAGGTAAGTTTTTGCCATGTCGGATATTTAGGCCACTTATCAGCCATGTCGGATAAAATTAAATTTATCCGACATTTGTCGAGAACTGTCAAGAGTCGTCGTGGCGCAGCGTGAAGCGAACGTTCAGCGCATGAGGAGTTCGTTTGCTGCACGCTACGGCCGGTCACAGTGTTGAGATAGAAGGCGTCAATTGTATATCAACCTCCTTTAACCAACGAATAAAACTGCCATCCGCACCTAGTGGAGTTGTTTTTCGCTGAATCGTCATTTCCTCAACATTGCCTATAGAGTTCTCAAATCCAGTTTTTCCGATCTCTCCAAACAGAGCGACACAGGTATCCGCAGAACGATTGCCTAGATAAAGCAAGCCAGCTGCCGCAACAGGATGTGTCATTAACTCACGAGCCCATTGCTGAGAGATTCGATAGCCTTGAGCAGTTCCTTGCGTAAAGCATTCAACACGAGCCCCAATTTTGTCACATCCCGGCCCCGTCAAATCGATGACACGTGCCTTTCCCTTCTTCAATTTGAAGCTATGCAATTCAAGCTGTTCGAGCTCAGATTCGTAAATGCAAAGATTGTCGTTTGCATCATAGTGCAGTTTTGAATCTCTAATCGTTTCAGCAAATGCCGCCTCCTTGGTTCGTGCTAGATAAGTGACTCCGTATTTTGCAGATGGACTGCTAAATCGGGTGCTCTTACCTGATCCATAAAAAACCGGAGCATCGCTATATTCTTTTCGCGCGACCATATACCACACACCATCCAGTGTTGCGAGCGCCGGTTGCTTGGAGTGGATGTTCTTGGGAGGTTTAGGGGGAGACGGCATGTTGATCGTCCGATGATTATCTGTTTGAATACTAAACGCGGAAAGAAGACAATCCCTCTGCTGCCATCACCGCGTCCTCAACTCGACCCGCCAATAGACAATCTTTAATTGAAAGCCCCTCAAGAAAAGGCCTGCGATCATTTAGTCGAGCCGCCACTTCCAGTGAATTTCCCTCCGTAGAAAATAAATGTTTTAAAACAGCTGCCAGTCCCGAGATCACCTGCCCGTAGCGATCAAATTGCCACTTTGGATAAACAAAGCGATTGGCCACTCTCAATCCAAGGATGACTTGCGTAGAACGTTTTTTTTGCACCGCCTGACGAGTGATATGCAACAAGTGCGCGACTTCAATAGCCGAATAGGACGCTTCGATTTCTGCCCTCACAATCTCTTCACGCGACGGGCATTCCGCTACAGCTTTGCTTGCGTCGAGGCTTGAGATCTCAACATTTTTCAGCCGACTAAAGAGACTCTTAGCACCTGATCCTTTGGCACGGACAGTGTATTGCCCCCGTGGCAACTTCAGCGAGCGGACGATATTTTGTAGATTCCGAGAGACCGACTCCAAATCCGCTAGATTCACTCGATTCATTTTACTCTGAATCGAAGCCATATCAAGTTCCGCCTGAGGAATGCCACCGCGTTTGCGAGTCACATACACTCGAATACTACCGTTGTTGTATTCTGCACTCTCTTCCCCGACCAGTGGACTCACCGTAATTCCCTGTGAGAGGGGAAAAGAGCCTTGAGCGTAATTGCTCGAAATTCGTTTTTTGCTTTTCGATAAGGTTGCCATAGTTGACAAGGTTGTCAAAGTTGCACCATTTGTCAAGGGCAGTAAAAATGCATTCGATGAATGCCTTCCCAGGAAATTTAACCTTTCAAGCTTCAAAAGCAGTCCATTGCCCCAGGTTCCTGTCCATGAGCGCAGTGGATCGCAGTAGCAGCGGTATCCTGCTGCTGCTACGTGTAGCTGCTGGGTGTTTTAGCCGCAGTTTTGCTGAGGCTCCGTGCTGAGGCTCGGCACGCGGGCTAAAGCACCGCGCTACGTCTGACAGTAGCTGCGTGTGTCATGCCCTTTGGGTGCTTTAGCCGCAGTTTTGCTGAAGATCGGCACCCGGTGCTTCAGCACCAAGCAACGGAATATTACTTTGGCCAGCAACACACTCTTCTGCTCAGCGATTGATCGACAACCGCGGTTTGCGCCGCGGTTGTATCAAATTTCATCATCGGTCATCATGATATTGTAATAATTTGCCAATACCTAGCAGACTGAAAGCTACGAAGCTTCATAAGCGCGCTCCAACAGCGGCAAAGCTCGTTTCAAGTCCTCCTGACTTCGTAGCACGACTTCCAGATCGCCCGTGCCCCAGCGGCCGATGTTCCGCACGTAGCGGGTGAAGCCTTCCTCTAATGTGACCGTGTCTCTAATGTGACCGTGTCGGGGTTGACCTTGACGTATAGAAACAGCTTTCCGGCGTTTGCTGCTTATTTCATCCTCCCATCACTTCCAGCAAAATTTAGTACGGAATTTCGCCGCTGGCTCGGGGTATGTTAAATACCCTTCACGCAGCAAGCGGCCGCTGACGATGCCGGGGTGAATGCCTACGCTCTCAGCGAAGCGACAGACTACCTCAGGAGTGAAGCACGGCGTTTTAGCGACGAAGCGTTCAAACTCCGCCGACGGAATCAGTAACTCAGCCGCGAAGCGATTCGCCTCCTGCTCGCGTGCGGCATCCGCATGATCTGCCTGCTCGCCTTCGAGGAAGATGCTCTTCTTGCGCTGCTGTAATACGTGCTTGGCCTCATGAAAGAAGGTAAACCAAAAGTGATCGTTCGTTTTAAAGAGCAGTGACTGCTGGATCATCGGGCGCTTTTGGAACCAGCGCATGACACCTGAGACTCCTAAGCCCGGCAATTCGGGGACGAGTTGATAAATGACGCCTGCATTCGCACATAACTCCTGCATCTTGGGGTAGAAATCTGTCACCGATTCGGTGGTGAACGTGCGCATCTCGACCAGCGCCGCTTGAAAGCGCTTGGCATCGAACTCGGCGGTCTCCGCTTGATTGGCCAGCAACTCCCCCTGACGCAACCAACTGGAAATACCAGCCAACTTCTCAGTCACATGTGGCGACTTGCGGTACGACAGCTCCAAGTGCATCTCAGCATAGCAGCTCTGCCACTGCTGCGGCGTCGCCACGCCAAAGTAGCGCAGCAAATGCATGGCTTTTTCTTCGGCCTTAGTGGCTGCTGCGATGAAGTTATTTTTGACCATCGCTGGATACGGGAAGGTGCGCGCCCAGTTGGCATATTCAGCCAATCGCTTGGCCTCTTCTTGACGTGCCAAGTGCTCACGATAATTCGCCTCCAGATTCAACCAAAAGTGCGCAGGCACCCGCAGCACCTTCTCTAGAGCGAGTGCCGTCTTATGAGTGATCGGCTCAGTGCCCTTGATAATCAGATTGATCGTCTTTTTATCCAGGCCAGTTCGAGTCGCGAGATCCACCTGCGACATACCCAAGGCTTCGATGCTATCCAACAGCGTCTCACCCGGAGCGGTCGCGAAGTCTTCGATCTGTGTGTTAGTTGCCATGATAATCGGTGGTTTCGATGATTTCTACAATAGTGATGGCACTCCAGTTCCAGCCGCCATCGGCCTTGCGTGGTTCGGGATCATTCTTAGGAATGAAGATCAACCGATGATTGCCACTCAGATTGGCAGCAAACTGCCCTTTTCGATTGCCTGTGAGTTCATGAATGCCGGATTGAGGAAGATAACGAAGGTCTTCGAGGCAAGTAGCCGCTAAGAGTTCGGAGATACGCTTTTCAAAATTCTTTGCTCGAACACTGCCCAGCTCCTTCTGACGCGTCGCAGCTTTGCTCGCGATCTTCTGAAGCTTCTTCGTTCGATATGTGATTTTCATTTAAACTTATTTTCGTTTACCAAAAATGTAAACATTTTTCTCAATATTTATCTTGTAAGACCATTTACGTAAGATTGTGTTTGCCGTGGCGTGCTCGCTCGCGAGCGCCCAAAACTTTTGTAGAGCCGAGCAAACACTGAAAGCTACGAAGCTTCATAGGCACGTTCCAATAGCGGCAACGCACGCTTCAAGTCGTCCTGATTCCGTAGCACGATTTCCAAGTCACCGGTGCCCCAGTGCCCGATGTTCCGAACGTCGCGCGTGAAGTCTTGCTCTAATGTGACAGTGTCGGGATTGACCTTAACGTATAGAAAAAGCTTTCCAGCGCTCGCCCGAACTTCCACAGTAACAAAATTCTTCAAACGTTTGAACGCTGCATAAAGCTTTAGCATCTTGAATTGCACATCGTCACCGAAACCGAGACAGGTTGCCTTCACCGCCTCAAAGAGATCGAGTAGAGCTTCGTCCGCCAGTGCGAGTTGTTCCTCGACAGTTTTATCGACCTGCTTCGGCTTTCCCGTCGTCGCTGAACCTGTCTTTTCGTCCTCCCATCCGGAACTAGCCTGAACCGCATTCACAAGTTCTAAGAGGAGAAACTCGTCGTCAAAACGCAGATAGCGGAGCAACTCGATATTACGATTGATCTGCTTCACCGCGTGGCCGTCGTATTTGGTAAAGTCTCCCGCAAGACAAAGCAGACGCGGGCTCGACCACTCGATGGAATCCGCAGCGGCTTGTCCCAAGGTTTTCAAGACCAACAGCTCAAACTCCCCACAGTGATCGAGCAACCAATCCAAGTAAAACAAGCCTTGGTTGATCACGTTTTCATTACTCGCCCGCTTATACTCAATAATACAAGGACAGCCATTCTCATCGATGCCCAGCGTGTCGATCCGCCCACCGTGCGTCTTACCCGTAGAATACTCACTTGCGAGAAAACGGATACCTAGAAAGGTGTCCAAGTTCTGCTCGATGAGCGATTGCAGTGACTTCTCCAAGGCCACCGATTTGCCTTCCAGGAGGCTCACATCATTCCCATTGGTGCGAAATAGTTTAATGTCACTCATGGTTATTCAATATTGTAAATAGTTCTACAGCCAACGGCTTCAACACATTCTCGGCTTCGGCACTCGACTCATAGCTTGCGCTGGTCGTCCAGCATTGCCAACGCCCATTCGCTTCTGCCCAGTAGTCCATGCCTCGACTGTCTTCAAAGAGCTTACGTGCGACTTCCAGTTGCCTGCCAACAGGCGACTCAATGTAGACCGTCAATCTCAGACGATTGTCATTTTGAGGATCACGCGCCCACGCAATGTTGCTCGCCCCCCACTTAGAATGATGTAAACGAATGCACCAGCTATCGACTTTAGCGTATGCTCCTTTCATCGGGCACGCAGCATCAATGACAGCAGGCAAGTGATCAAGCAAATGCACCCTATAACGCTCTTGCAACTTGGCGGCTTCGACCAGCGCTTGATGGTTCTTTTCGACAAATTTGATTTCGTCTTTAGTCATGGCTTTGGAATATAGTTCTTGGTCGAGGTGAACGACAAAGTCTTGGGCGAAGTGCCACCATTTAGATGTCTTTGTATTACCATCACATGTATCGAGTCGGACTTTTAGAGCATCAATCAACTGACGGTAGCTCAGCCCCTGCCAACCTTCTTGGCTACTGTCTCCGCCGGGACTTAGGATAACATAATGCTCCTGATCGTCGGGCTTCATACGCTGCTTCGCCAACGCTTCGTAGTCCTCGAACGGGTTGATTTGATCGTGCCAAATCTTATTCTCGATCAGTAGAATCCAGCCCGGCGCTTTCAGTAGAAGGTCGATACGATTGCCGTTTTCCGTGTGCACTTCCCTCTGCACGGTCAGCGCCTTCAACGATTCTGCTGGCACGGTGATGCCAGTGACTTCAAGCAGCGCATCAACAAACAGCGAGCCGAGGCCATGAGCGTTGCTCGGAGCCAGAAAGAACTGCAACAGATCGGATGCTGGATTCTCGTAGTAGCCACGCCCACCAATGCTGAGCAACGTCGCCTCCGGCTTGGATTGCTCAAGCTGCTTTAGCTCCTCAAATAACGTTGTGAGACAGTCTGTATTCATAATCATGTTCAACTATTTGAGCTTTCCTTACCCATGTCATACACAGCAAGCAACTTGACCACATCAGCCAACGCCTTCTCTAGCAAAGGTTCTGTCGATGTTGCTAATGCAATTTGGTTACGTTCCATCGACTCGCCAATTTCACTAAAGACCAAGCCTGATAAGTCCAAAAACCACTGAGCGGACCTCGCTAATGCATCTAACTCAACATCCGAGATGTCGAGACTCACGCCGACCTTCGGATGCGTGATTCGGTTACGAACTTTCACTGCTCGTTGTAATTGATCCCACTCCTTACGAATACTCCCATAATTAGGAGAACACGTCATTTTGAAAACTCGATCCACCATCTGAAAAGTAAACTTAAAGTTAGTCTTAAAATCGAGAAATACAGGCTTTGAGCGTATCTCCCCATTGGAAGCTACCGCGACCTGCTTATCTAATAAAAGCTGCGCCTCACTCAGAGGAACCACATCCTGAAAAAAAGGCACATCTAACTGAATGGCATATAAGTCCAACATGTTTTTAAATGTATGTAAGACGGATTGATTAAATTGATAGGTCGATAGCTTGAGGTAGCTAATCACACCTTCAATCAAGGTTAGGTTCGTGCGACAATACACTCGGCGTAGGCATTGGTTCTCGAAGTCACCTTTTATCAACTCAGCGCAATAGCTTTGGTCAGAAAGCAATGCATCTACGTGCTCCCGACTCGGCAGCTCGAAATTTAGCTTCTCTAACAAAGCTGGATTGATCACACAAATACCTCACTTCCTTTGCCAGCTTCAACTGGCTCCCAGTCGCGCACGTCGATCTTGCCTGTCACGGCGGCAGAGATCAGGGCGGTGCGGCGTTCTTGCAGGAGGCTGATTGCCGCTTCGGCCTTCAAACCCAACTCATCGAGTTTTTCGGTTTCATCATCAAGAAATTCAGCTATTTGGGTCTGTTCCTCAAAGGAAGGAAAAGCCGCTCGATAAGGAGCGATTTGCTGTGTAGAAAGTTGGCCGATTGCGGAACTCTCAACTCTAAAATCTATCACTTCGTTAATGATATATGAAAAGAACTTCCCGTTACTTCCCCCTGTTGGATTTAACACTAGTAGTCGAATTATCGCATCATATGCATGGTCTCTGTAAACAGCAAAGCCCACCTCGCCTCGACCACTTACAGTTATCGTATTCGCAGGATAGTTGCACCGGCTGGTATAACCGTAAATAGACTTAGCGTCGTTTGCATTTGTGTATATTGGATAAGGATGCTTTGCGTCCTGCTCTTCGGAAAAGCACCTAGCGTTAACATCACCGCCAGCTTTGATGTTAAACAGTTTTGACAAGCTGGCGACCTTCCAATGTTCCGGCACCTGCCCGAGCCACTCGACGCCGGAGTCCTTCATTTTGGCATTGGGGTTGAGGCCTTTGGTCACGGCATGGCTAATCACGGCCTGCCGCTTTTCTTTGAGCAGGGCAATCAATGCCTGCTGCTTCGCAATCAACAAGTCGATCTTCGCCGTTTCGTGGTCGAGGAAATGTGCGATTTGCTCAATTTCAGCTTCTCCTGGAAATGGCATTGAGATTCTCCCCAACTCTTCAAAATACAATCGAAGTCGCATTTCCATAATACCACGCGACCATCTCTTAAACTCTTGTTGAGCGATGGCATTACGAAATAGGTAATGGTAGAACTTTGGATTAAATGCCTTCGTTTTACGTAAAATATCGTATGCTGGACTAGTAACTCCGTCGTATGAGGAGTAACCCACTGCCCCCATCCATGCGAGCAGCTTGTTAACAACAATATCGCCCTTTTTCACCAACCAATACCCGTCAGTTGTCGAAGCTTTATTTCCCTTTTGCTCTAACTCTTTACGAGGCTTAACGCCTATTTCCGTATAGACAGAAAGTAATTCATGCTGATTATTTGGCTCCGCTGCCTCAGTAACGAGTCGGAAAAGTCTTTTTGCAGGCAACACGTCCCAATGCGTCGGGACATTCCCCAACCATTTCTGCCCCGAGTCCTTATACTCCGGATACGCTTTATATCGACCACTCATGATAGAAGTTTGGAGGGTGAAACCGTAGCGTGCAGCTTTAGCAAACGTGCATCGTGCTGGCTGCGGTGCGTAGGTTCTGAACGTTTGCTAAAGCACCCTAAAGGGCATACACTGCACGCTACGGCATGAGTTTGAATTTGACCGCTCATGAGTGCACCTCCTGTAAGAGTTTCATGATTTCAGAACTCACCGCATCCAAATCCTTATCGATCTCTTCCAGATCCCGCGGCGGCTGGTATTGATAGAAGTGGCGGTTGAATGGGATCTCGTAGCCGACGATGCCGATCTCTTTGTCGAGTGCGTCCACTTTGCTGGCGTCGATCCAGGCGTCGGGGACATGCGGTAAAACTTCCTTTTTAAAGTAGGCTTCCGCCTGCGCCGAGGCTACGGCGGACAGGTCGTTTTCGCGATAGTTCAACGGAACGTTTTCGTTGTCGCGCAGGTCGCCGTCGGGCTTGTATTCGATGATTTTTCCGTCCACGGCGAAGCGTCCATAGAAGGGATCGGCTTTGCCGCTTTTGTGAATCTTCTTGATGACCTTCGCGGCTTCAGGATTTTTCCATGAGACGGCGGCGGTGATCTGCTTCTTTTCTTTCGCTTCGAGTTTAATACCCGCTGCTTTGAGCGCGGCTTCGTAGCCGTTCATGTCGTCGTGCTGCTCGCTGCCAAGTTTGGCTTGCAACTTGCGGGCGGTGAGCAGGATCTGCTTTTGTGCCTGCCAGGTCTTGGGATCGAGCAAGTCTTTGATCTGCTTTTCCTTAAGTTCGGCAAAGTCGGCTTTGAGCGCGGCGCGGATCTCGGCCTCGTGTTCTGCGAGCACGCCGTAGCGTTCGCAGTCTGCGGCGTCGGTCCAGTCGGCTCCGTAGTTCTCATAGATCCACTGCATGGCGGCGGTGAGCGGCTTGGCCGCAAAGCGCAGGGTGTTGATGCGGTCGTCGCTGAATTGATAGGATTCGCGCAAGGGGCGCTCGATGGTGATGCGGCGGTAGCCGAACTCGTGGGTCTTGAAAATCTTGGCCGCGAAAGTCTTGGGCGGCTCGTTCTTCTTGCTCGCGGACTGACGTCCACGGTTGCTCTTGGCCTCTTCGGGCTTGTCGAGCGGACGGGCGTCGATCACCTCGAACTCGCCAAAGGCTTTGGTGATGGTTTTGATGTCGTCGGCGCTCATTTCGTTGCGCTTCGAGCCGAGGGATTTGCGCATCTTACCGCAGAGGTGCACGGCATTGATCAGTTGCACCTTCCCCTTACGTTCGCTGGCCTTTTTGTTGGACAGCAGCCAGACGTAGGTGGCGATGCCGGTGTTGTAAAACATATCGGTGGGCAGCGCGACGATGGCTTCGAGCAAGTCGGCCTCCAATATGTAGCGGCGGATCTCGGACTCGCCCGAACCTGCGCCGCCGGTGAAGAGCGGCGAGCCATTGAGAATGATGCCGATCCTCGCCCCACCCTCGGCTGTATCGCGGAGTTTGCTGATTAGGTGCAGCAGGAAGAGCAGCGAGCCGTCGGAGACGCGGGGTAAACCGGGGCCAAAGCGTCCCTCGAAGCCTTTTTCTCGATTCTCTGTCTTAATGTCCTCTTCGATCCTTCTCCAGTCCACGCCGAAGGGCGGATTGCTCAGCATGTAGTCGAACTTGTCGGCATATAGTTGATCGTTGGAAAGTGTGTTGCCCAGCTTGATGTTGGAGACCTCTTGGCCCTTGACCAACATGTCGGCCTTACAGATGGCGTAGCTCTCGGGGTTGAGCTCTTGGCCAAAGGCACGCATGACGGCCTGCGGGTTGAGCTCATGCACATATTCCATGCCCGATGAGAGAAATCCGCCCGTGCCCGCAGTGGGATCGTAGATGGTGCGGATAATGCCCGGCTTGGTCAGGGCGTCGTCGTCCTCCATAAAGACCAGGGAGGTAGTCAGGCGCACGATGTCACGCGGGGTGAAGTGCTCCCCTGCGGTTTCGTTGGAGCTTTCCGCGAACTTGCGAATCAACTCCTCAAAGACGAGGCCCATGTCGTGATTCGAGACCGCAGCTGGACTCAGGTCAGCCGTGCGCACCTTCTGCACGATCTTGTAGAGCAGGTTGGCGTCCGCCAGTTGGCCAATGAACTCGGAAAACTTGAAATGCTCGAAGATTTCGCGGGCGTCCTTGGAGAAAGCTTGCACATAGGATTCAAGATTGGCCGCGATGCCCGACTCGCCCAGCTTACCGAGATCCATTTTCGAGGTGTTGAAGAAAGAGAGCCCCGCCGCGCGCAGCAGCAGCTTTTCTTCCGCCTCTTCGGGCAGGCCCATGGTTGCGACCTTGTCGGCCTCTGCCAAAACATCGGCCTTAGTCGCTTCCAGCACGCACTCGAGACGGCGCAGTAGCGTGAAGGGCAGGATGACGCGCCCGTATTGGCTTTGTTTAAAGTCACCCCGCAGCAGATCCGCGAGCGACCAGATGTAGGTGGCGAGGTTATTAGGAGTTTCTGACATAATGCTGCAAATTGTGAGCCACAGCAGAATGCAAAACTAACAAAAACAGAAGCAACTAAATAGACTGCAGAATCTGAATTTAATGTAAACGAACAGTCTTAATTCACAATAGTAATAGGCCCTACCCTGCAGCACTCGATGACTTAATGCACGGCATTCAAAGGCCCAGTCCTTTAAGGAACAAGGCTTTACACGTATAGTTGGTAGTTGTGCCCGCGAAGAGCGGATTTTCTTCTGAACGATGGGAGTCATGGTGCAAAGCGCTAATCGCACACGGGCAACACGGTGAAATGTTTCGCTCCATTCCTTCGGAATATGGTGTAAAACACAAAATCGAGGGATCATTGCTCTGTGCAAATGGACGTTCCCCACTCGTTCCAAGCTTCTGGCAAATTGATAATGATGGACTTGCACCTGGCCTAATCAGTAGCTCCCGATGCATTTCAAAGAGAAACTCATGGCCTTCGCGCATAGGCATGCGCGAAGGCCAGGCGCGTGGGCGCGACCACCCCCTGCTCCTTTACACGTCGTTGTCAGAGCTAAGTCTTCGCCATGTCGGATAAAACCGAATTTATCCGACATGTGTGAAGGGCTGGCATGGGATCGTGACAAAATGCCAATGTCCCTCGACCTGCCAGTGCACCTGCTGTTAGAGTTTCAGAACTAGCTGCCTCCAAACGCTTGTCGATTTCTTTCAACCCCCACTGCAGTTGGTATTGATAAAATTGGCGCTTGAAGCGAATCTCGTTACCAACGATGTCGAGCTCACCATCAATCGCACCCTGCTAGAGTCGAGGGCTCAAAATAATGGATTTGCAGATTAAGCGCGGCGACGACGCAGCATCGCAAATGTCAGACCGGACAGGCCAGCGAGCAGCGCGTAGGTGCCTGGCTCAGGGACTGTCGTGACAGTCAAATTATCTAGAACTACGCTCGCCCCAATATTAGCGTTTGGCGTAATGTTAGGGTTTCTGTTAGCGAAAACCAAACCACTCGCCAATCGAGACACTAGGTGTAGCACCACCAATTGCAATAGCGCCGTTATCAGTAAAATACGATTCCGAATTAAAATCAGTAGAATAGACCACGGACTGCGCTTGAGCGGCAAAAGCTGAGGCACTCATTGCACCAAGAGATAATAGTATTTTTTTCATATACATAACGGATTAACTTAGGGTTTAGGTAACTTTGCCCATTCAGGACAATCGAACAATCAGCAGCGTTCCAGCTGATTGATATTATTAACACAAACCGCTCTCTAATCATAAAGTTAATACTATCATATTATTTATTTTGCGTTTACGACTCCTGACCAGCTAGTCGAAAAGCCCTAAACGAAAGGCTTTTGTGACGGCAGCAGGCGCATTCTTGACGTCCAATTTTTCATAAATATGGCGAACGTGGGTATCCACTGTGGCATAGCCGATGCCAAGTCGGTCACAAATCTCTTTCTTCATCAGCCCTTCGCTAATCAGCACTAGCACTTCTTGTTCACGTCCGCTAAGCGCCGCATTCAATTCTTCAGTCGGCAATTTTGCCTGCAGAGTTTTGAGCACAAACTTCGCCACAGAGGGATCAAGGCTTGCTCCACCGTTCACCACCAAACGTATGCCGTCTTTAATCTCAGTAATGGTGGATGATTTTAACAAATATCCAGACGCACCCAAGGAAATCGCTTTAAGCACATCCTCCTCACTGTCCGATTGCGTCAAAATGATTACTTTGGCTCTGGGCATCGCCTGTGTAAAATACGGCAAGACCTCTAAGCCGCTCATTCCCGGCAGACGCAAATCTAACAACACCACATCAGGCAGTTTCGGCGCATTCCCCTGCACGCTGCGCAATGCGATTTCCGCAGTGACAAATTCAGACACTAGTTCCAGGTCTTCTTCACGAGACATCGCCAGATCAATCACGTCACGATACTCACGATTGTCTTCGACCAACATAATTTTAATCGGTTCTTTCATTATAGGACTCCAAATCTGCGTTTTTTGACGACTAAGTAGACACGGGTACCGCTGCCATCTTCGGGGGTATCAATGTTTAAATCAGCACGAAGCAGGCGTGCCCGACGAGCAAGTGCTTTCGGCACAGCATCCAAGATGCCATGACCATTGTCGATCACCATCAGTCGTATGACTTTTGCATCGGCAATCAGTGTAGTGCTCACCTCAGTTGCCCCAGAGTGACGAATAATATTTGTCAGTGCTTCTTTATAAAATAAATACAAATCTAAACGTGTGCGTCGCTGGATCTGCTGGAGAAAGTTCTCTCCTTCTACAACGAACTGATGCTCTAAATCAGCCAATAGATGATCCATGTCCTGCTTCATCTCAAACAGCAAGTCATCGCAGAAGCCTTGTGCCTCCAACAGATTGGCACAATTCCTCGCAGCCTTGCCAGTGCGCACAGTCAAGGCACGCATGCGGTCAAGCGTATCCACCAATTCCTCTTTACGATCGACCGCATCTTTTGCCAAGTCCCCAAAAAGTCCAATTGCATGTAAATTTGCTCCAAGCTCATCATGCAAATTGGCGGCAATTCGCTCTCGTATCGAAGCCTCTCTACGCTGCCGCGCCATACGCGCGTAGAAAGTCGCCAATACAACCAATACGAGAAGAAACGCAATCAACCAGGCCAATAGACGAAATCTCTTCTTCTGCACGGCATAGTATTCGGAAATTTGAGCTAAGACCAATGGTCGCTCCGCCTCCAAAGCGCTGCGCTTAGCCAATTGCTCCATCCACTCTCGAATCGGCAAAATCTGACCGCTCAAATTATGACCATCCGTTAACGCACCACGTGTCACCAAATCCGAACTCAGTCGAAAGTCGGGCGTCACCATTTTGTCTAACGCCACATTCGCTCCCTCAGCCAGCAACTCTAATTCGGCAAAACCAATTCGCGTCCCAGATACCCGCTCAGAGCGATACATATAAGGTTTAGTCGCGACCAAGCGCACATATTGGCAGTCGTGTTCGGGAAAAGCCCACTCCATGATGGGCCCCATTTCGAAAATATCATTGAAGCGGACTTCAAGCAAACGAACTGCATCCGAAAAATCCGGCTGATTGGCACCTTCTAAAATAAATGCCTGAGGAATCCCAAAATCTCCCTGAAAGGCGCGCGGCATAGTATCACCTTGATCCACCGCGTGTAACCGCAGGCGGGAAAGCGGATAGTTCGCTTCCAAATCAATCGAAATAGTTGCCGTCTCTCCCACATTAACGCGACTGATCATAGGCAAACTTTTTTCGCCATAGGCCGCATTCATCGCGTAAGGCAAGATACCGTCCACCAGGCAAGCAGCTCCCCACGCGTTGGAAGGGTAAATCTTCCGGGAGATCGCAACCGGCTGATGTAAGGCTTGATTATATGGCCCTTCGAAAGCCATGATTTCGGCCAACTGAAAAATGTATTTATGATCTCGCGCTCGCTTTGACAAGCGCGTTGCTTCCAGACGAATCCAATCCGCCTCCACGGATTCAATGGGAATGACCAAAGGGGCGACACTCTCCAGTGGCACATCGCCGAAGTCATAGTCAGCGACGACACGCCCATAAGAATCGTCATTGCGGCCCACTCGCAAGTGGAATGCCACAGGAAACCCATCCGCCACAAAACCCTTTGCCATATCTCGCCAGACCGTAGGCACTAATACTATTTGGTCGATTCGACGAGTCTGCTCCAAATTGATCTGCACCCATTCGAAGTGATCGGGGGCATCATAAGCCATCGAGCGATATCCAATCGGCCCCACTCCCGAGTTTAGGCTGAAATATGCTAAAGACTCCAAGCCTTGCTCTATTTCCACCAAGCGCTCCTCTAAATGAGCCAACGACAATTGTCGTATGGATGTCACATCCACGCCAAACAGCACAGCTCCCGTGCAGGTCAGCACGGTAATCAAGGACAACAATTTCTTAGCAGAACACATAAAAAGGCAAAGCCTACACCTGACAGTGGACATCCGACAAGTCGAACTAAACTAGGCACATTTTGATCTTCCTGTGAATGAGCCGACGCGCGCAGAGCACTCGAATTACTTGAGTAGCTATGCGCTAACACCGTAGTAATGCGGACCATCGACCAAATTCGCCCACTAAGCCTCGATATCCTGCCTGGCTTGCAAAGTGAGCGCCACAAAGGCCTCGACTGCCGGTTGAGGCGCCTCTGCCCGGTAGTGTAGTTCAGTCGCGATGGACAAGTTTTGCGGACGCAGCGGGATAAAAACACAGCCTGCGGTAAACAGGCGTCGCACACAGCTTGGCACGATCGAGACACCAAGCCCGGCAGCCACCTCAGTCACCAGCATCTGCATGCTCTCTGGCTCACTGACAATGCGCGGAGCAAGCCCCTCGCGCTCACAGGCACTGATGATTTGATCAAACAGCCCCATCGCCTGACTGCGCTGAAATAAAACAAAAGGCTCCTCAATCAGACGGCCCAACGCCAGCTCAGTTTCTCCCGCCAGTCGATGTTCTGCGGGCAATACTGCCATGAGTGTATCCACATATACTTGCTCCACGGCAAACCCTTGCCGGGCCGCTTGCGGCAAAGGTCGTGAAAAGCCGATATCTATCAAATCAGCATTAAACGCATCCAGCTGCTGCTGCACTGTCATCTCGACCAAACTCACCTGCACTTCTGGAAAAGCTTTGGTATAGGCTCTCACCAGTTGAGGTATAAAATGCGCACAGGCGGAGCCCATGTAAGCAATTCGCAAACGCCCCACTTCGCCCCTGGCTGCGCGCTGTACCAATGCTTTGGCTCGCTGCTCATGCGCCAGTAACGCGACGGCTTCGCCCCAAAGCATCTCTCCGGCCGCCGTGACCTTAACCTCCCGGGTGCTGCGCCAAAATAGACTGACACCGAGCTCATCTTCTAAATCCGCAATCTGACGACTCACCGCGGGCTGCACGGTATTGAGCACACGCGCGGCTGCAGAAAAGTTTTTCAACTCTGCCACTGCCACAAAGGTTCGAAGTAATCGTAGTTCCATAATCCTTATTTATAACAAATATGCATTAATGCGATCACTTATCAACATTTCCCTTATAGCAAACTAAATGCTACATTCATGGCATTCACGAACTCTAATCGCAAAAAAACGTCATGCCACTTTCTGAAAAATCTCAAGCAATCCATGCACCACTCGGCTTACAAGCGATCTGCGTACTGTCCTTGTTATCTGCGGTCGCGCCGATCGCCACCGACATGTATCTGCCCGGATTCCCTCAAATATCCGAAACACTGGGTGCAGGGGCCTCCGCAACACAACTCACCCTCACGAGTTTCTTAATTGGGCTGGCACTGGGGCAACTGGTGATTGGTCCCCTGTCAGACAACTATGGCCGCTGCAAGCCCTTGCTATACGGAACCGCACTCACGATACTCTCAGGGCTGCTGTGCGTCATTGTCCCTAATATCGAAAGCTTAATCGTGCTACGCGGCTTGCAGGGCTTTGGTGGTGCCGCCGGCGTAGTGCTGGCCCGCGCGATCATCGCCGACCGCGCACCCGATTCGGCGACAGTTGCTCGGCAGACCCAAATCATGACTATGATAGGCGGCGTAGCGCCCATTCTGGCGCCCATCACCGGGACTTTAATCGTCACCACCGCGGGCTGGCGAGCTGTGTTTCTGGTCACCGCCCTACTCTCGGTGATCGCCTTTATCGGGGTGCTTCGTTATATCACAGAAAGCTTGCCTGTGGCGCAACGCGTCCATGCATCACGACAAGCGCTCCGGCACAATATCCTCCGCTTAGTCACCCACCGCGCATACCTGGGCTACACGCTGGTCACGAGTTTCGCCTTCATGGCACTCTTTGGCTATATCGCCGCCTCTCCATTTGTCTTTCAAAATGTGCTCGGCCTGAGCGCGACGCAGTATTCCATCGCCTTTGGCGTCAACGCGCTGGGCATCATTCTATTCGGTGCCATCTCTGCCCGACTTGTGATGCGAGTGGCCCCCCGCACACTCGTCAGTATCAGCCTTGCAGTGCAACTGATAGCGGCTGCGGCAGTGCTCATTTTCACCAGCATCGGAGCCGGTGCCATCTTTATAATGCCTGCCATCTTCTTCACAGTCGCCAGTGTGGGCCCTATTATTGGCAATGCCAGCGCTCTGGCTATCCGCCAAGTGCCGGAAGCGGCCGGAACGGCCTCCGCAGTATTAGGTGCCACGCAGTTTGGCTTAGGCGCCATCGCGTCGCCTTTAGTGGGCTTGATGGGCGAAAATAATCCACTCCCAATGGCATGCTTAATCGCCTGCGCGAGTCTAAGTGCAGTCATCTGTTTTATCACTCTGACGCAGCAAAAATCCAAGGCCGAAGTGAGCGATATCTCGATCGCGGAAGCGTCATAGTTCTCGAGTTCAACGCTCAACGCCTCTCGCAATGCCTCCCGCTCCGCCCACAAAGCCAGCCACGCAAGCTACCATTGGACGCGGCTTGCTGTGGCTCATGGCCACTGCAGCCTCCGCCTCTACAGCCACGATTTTTTACAATCAACCACTGCTGCCGAATATCAATGCGAGCTTTGGCCTCGCGGAAGGTCGCATCGGCTTCATTCCCGCGGCATCTCAGTTAGGCTATTCCGCAGCGATTCTGCTGATCTCCCCGCTCGGCGATGTAATGGATCGACGCGCACTGATTCGCAATCTGTCCGGGCTACTGACACTGGCGCTGATAGTCGCCTGTCTGGCCCCGAACTTCATCACCCTAGTGTTCGCCTGCTTTGTCATGGGGCTGGGGTCGAACATAACCCAGCAATTGATTCCCTTTGCTGCCTCGCTATCAACGCAGGAATCACGGGGAAAGGTAGTCGCCACTCTCATGACTGGCGTCACCGTTGGCATTCTGCTCTCGCGAACCATCAGTGGTAGTATGGCCGAATACTTCGGCTGGCGCAGTGTATTTCTCTCGGCAGCCATCATCGCAGCCGTGATGGGCATCTTGCTCAAAGTTTACCTACCAGCCAGCACGCCCACTGCCCAAATGAGGTATCCGCAACTGATCGGATCCATGTTTAGCTTATTTAAGCAGCATCGCTCCTTGCGGGATTCTGCCATCACAGGCGCGCTTTGGTTTGCCGCATTCAATGCCATGTGGGCGACGCTGGCGATTCACGTCATGGACGCACCGATGTCTTACACCGTGCAACAAGCAGGCTTGTTTGGCCTAGTTGGCCTAGCTGGTATCTTCGGCGCAAAATTGTCGGGTCGCTTCGTACACACACTAGGCTCGCGCAAGTTAATCACCAGCGGCCTAGTCCTCGTCCTATTCGCCTTCGCCGTGCTAGTGCTCTGGGGAAATACCTTAACCGGGCTCATCGTCGGCATCGTATTCGTCGACCTAGGCGTGTTTGGGGCCCAGATCGCCAACCAAGTGCGCGTGCTCTCCATCGATCCCGCCGCTCAAAGCCGCATGAATGCCGTCTATATGCTGTGCTACTTCCTAGGTGCCGCCCTAGGGTCCGCGTTGGGGGTGCAAGTGATGAGTCTCGCAGGCTGGCAAGGCATGGCACTCTTTGGCAGCGCCCTAATCGTCGCGGCTTTAGTGCAACATTTGCTCAGCCGTAAACACCATGGCCGCTCGTAACAGCTAAGTGCTACGTGCAGCAGAGGTTTCTCCTGCATAACCGCTACGCGAATCATACCCATTCGAAAAAATTTAGTCCTAATAGATATGTCTTTTGTAACCTCGGTTCTCGGAACCGGCGCGATGCCGAGCGCACCGACGGTGCTACGGACGTTGAAAACATTGGCTCATCCGAAATCGCAGTCAAAAAGCTGACACGATCTTCTCACGCAGTCGCCGGTAACTCAGCAGCCCAGGTTTCGGAATCTGGTAATCATTCGCAGTGATGGCAGCAATGCCGCAGCTATTTTTTCCGCCTTTGCTTTTTCGGCTTCTGGCTGGCGCAATCCTTAGCATCAAGCGAAAGTTCGGGATCATACAGCACTCCATAACGTTCATAATCGTTATATGGAACCGCATCTGATTGCCACATGGCCACTCGATCCGCGTATGCCTTCTGCATCTTCTTAAACACTTGCGCATACTCAGGGTTTTTAGCCAAATTCACTTTTTCGGACGGGTCTTTTTCGAGATCAAAAAACTCCTCAAATGGTTCCATGCCATCGCCCCCCTGCCACCAGTAATTGTATTTGTAGCGAGGCGTGACCACACTCAGGCTAGCCGACCCCCATGTGTTCACTAATGTGATTTGTTCATGCCCGCCTTGGTCAGGATTCTCCAGAATCGGCAACAAGCTGTGTCCGTCCATATTATCTGGAATCGGCAATCCTGCTAGTGATAAAATCGTTGGAGCAAAATCTATATTGCAGGTCAACTGACGCGTGCGTCGCTGTCGGGGCAAGGCGGTACTGCGTGGGTCGTAGATCATAAGAGGAACGCGAGAGGATTCCTCCAGTGGTAATACCTTTGAACCATAGCCATGAGAGCCACAAAGAAATCCGTTATCACTGGTATAGATAATAACCGTATTGTCGGCCACTCCTTGCCTTTCCAACTCTTCACGAATCATGCCTAAGGCCACATCAATGGCATACACCTGCTGGTGGTAGATTTGCATGACACCGTCATAGTCACTATCATAATCCCATTCTGAAAAACGCGCCCATTGACGATCTAGTTTACTCTGAGGCGCAAGATGATCCGAAAATTCGCGTCCAAAATTATCAGGCTTAGTAAAAGACTTTCCAGCATAGATGGCATCAAAGCGTGGATCTGGAGTCGCTGGCTTATGCGGTGCTTTAAAGCTGATCGACAAGCAGAATGGTTTCCCCAACTTCACCGACTCTTTGATGACATCCTGTCCAAACGCACCGTAAGAAAGCGTGGAATGTGGGTAATCGGCTGCATACTTTGCCATCGTTTCGTTCAGTGCTGTCTCATAATGAGTCTGACCTGGCGACCCACCCCAAAAATCAAAATCCTCTGCGCAGAGCCCTTTGCCCTCGACTTCGAACCCGAATTTACCCGCAAATGCAGTGAGGTAGCCAGCCCCACGTAACAGGACTGGATAAGACTTTTCCCAGACTTCAGCTTGCATGTTACCGTGGTAAAAGTTGGTGCCCGTTTTGTATTCATACATTCCGGTAAAAATGGTGGCACGACTCGCCATACAAATGGCAGTGCTAACGTAATGCTTATCGAAGATTAGGCCCTCGGCTCCGAGTCGATCCATTTGCGGCGTCTGCACATCGCTATTCCCATAGCATCCGACCGAATAGGTACTCTGATCATCCGAGAGTAAGAAGACGATATTGGGCTGTTTAGATTGAGCACTCAGCAACAAAGAAGTCCCCAGTAGCAAAGCATTTACAGTCAGTGTCTTAAAAATTATATTCATCTCTACCTTGTCATTCAAAATGGCTATAATCAGGCAAACTAATGAAACTGATCAATGCACTCAGACAAGTATACAGAACTGCGTATCAAATAAACATTACGCATTCACATAATTCTTACGACCCAGCAACTGAAGCCTAACTGGCGACTCGAATTATCGTAGTCGCAATTACCGCGGCACTACATCCGGCAATCACAACTACAGCCATTCATCTGACGGAAATATCCCCATCTGATAGGCTGTCCGGACCGCTGCGGGAGCGTTCCGAACATTCAGTTTCTCGTAGATATGGCGCACATGTGCGTCCACGGTCGAATAGCTGATAAAGAGCTTATCGCTAATCTCTTTTTTCATATCACCATCAGCTAACAGCTCCAATACTTGCAGCTCGCGTTTTGACAGCAGCTTTTTAACGGCCGATTTCGATGACTTCTCCCTCAGGTTTTTCAGTAGATACTTAGCGAGTGAGGGATCGATGCTGGCATCACCATTCACGACATTACGAATAGCTTCCTTAATCTGTTGAGAAGTGGAAGACTTTAAAAGGTACCCCGAAACGCCTAAAGTAATGGCACGCATGACGTCTGCTTGGGCATCCGACTGGCTGAGCACAATGATCTTCACTCCGTCGGCCTCATCCTGAATCAAGGGAATCGCATCGAGTCCACTCATACCAGGCAGGCACAAATCGAGTAAAACAATGTCTGGACGGGCTGAGGCACTCCCTTCCGCAAGGCTCGCGATCGCCTTTTCAGCGGTGCCGAATTGACTCAGCATCTCCATATCCGTCTCTCGACCAATCGCGAGGTTCATCACGTCACGGTATTCCGCATTATCTTCGACTAATAATATTTGGATAGGCTTTTTCATGGGATATATTCTTACACTTTGAGTTTTAAATAAATGACTGTTCCTCCGGCATCAGGATGTTCGACGGAAGCCCTCGCTCGCATCAAGCGTGCACGCCTCCGTAAAGAACGAGGCAAATCACCAGTAAAACCACAGCCATTATCGGCAACCATTAAAGTAACCTCCTTCTTATTTCCACTAAAACGAATTTGAACTGATGTCGCCTTCGCATGCCGGACGACATTAACCAAGGACTCTTTAAAAAACAAGTAGAGATCAATGCGCTTCCTTCGTTTTAAGTCATTCAATATCTGCTCATTCTCAATCGTTAGCTCATATGGAATGTCTACCAAGAGACGACGCGCCTCTCGCTTGATATCATCAACCAGATCATCACAAATCCCCTTCGCCCCAAGCATATTGGAGCAATAACGCGCGGCCGCTCCGGTGCGCTCGGTCAAACCACGGATTTTCTGAAGTATGTCGTCCAATGGCTCTGGAGTCGCAATCGACTCCCGGGCAAGGTCACTGAGTATTCCAATAGAATGCAAATTGGCTCCTAATTCGTCATGCAGGTTCGCAGCGATACGCTCACGTATAATGGCTTCTTTTCGAATGGCTTGCAAACGACTATAAAGGATGACAAAGCCCGATCCGACCAGTGCCAACACCACGATCCATCGCATCCAACTCAAAATGACTTTTTGACGCATGTATTTTAGGTTCAGCGCTGCCTCCAAGTGCTTAAGCTCAAGCTCCAAATCATTTCGCAAGGCCAACTCTTCCATCCATCTTCGTGTCGGAAGTATCGATCCGTATGCGTTTAAACCATCCGTGAGCTGCTCAGGTGAGCGATAGGCTTCAAGCGAAGAGTCCACCCAGGTCTTTTTACCCAGGGCGGCATTCTGTCCCGATGAGATTAGCTCGATTTCAGAAAAACCAATTCTCGACAAGCGTTCGGACACCCCGAACGAGACATTTTTTTCAACAGTTACTAAGCGAACAAAACGACAATTCGTCTCAGGCAAATTCCACATCATGATCGGCCCCGTATCGGAGATCCTCTTCACGCGGTAATCCAATAATACCATCGCATCCGAAAAATCAGCTTGATTGGCTCCTTCAATTCGCATGTGCCGCGGAATACCTAGATCACCAAAATACGCTTGAGGTACATGATTACTCTGATGCACCGCATGTAGTCGGATTTCCGAAATCGGGTAAGACGCCCCCAAATCAATGTAAATATCGGGGCTTTCACCAAATCCGCTCAAATACCCTAAACTCTGATGCCCGGACGCTGTATCCATTAAATAGGGAACGCTTCCATCGACCAAGAAGCGACTCGCCCAAGCGCCCGAAGGATCCCGAGGCCTCTGAAACGAAAATTTAACCGGGCGACGCAAAGCAACATTTTGTAATCCGCTAAAAACCATGATTTCCGCAAGTTGAAATACATATCGTTCGTCATGCACTCGCTTCGACATACGGGTGACTTCAAGCCTGACCCACGAAGCCTTGGTAGCTTCTATCGGAAGTACTAATGGATAGATCGACTTCAGGGTATCCTCCGCTTCATATTCGGCCACGACCACACCTTCTTGGTCTTCAAGCGTCCCAGCCCGTACGCGAAACGCAACGGGGAACGCATTCGCCCGAAAGCCTGCCTCCATATCGCGCCAAAGCACAGGGACTAACGCGATCTCGTCAATCAATCGCCCTTGGCCCAAATCGATCTCTATCCAAAGAGGTTCGTCATCCTGCAGAAACGGGCGCGAATGAAAGCCGATCGCCCCCACGCCTCCGCGCAAGCTCGGATACGCGAGTCCGCTAAGCTCTAAATTGATCGCCTCTTTCCGAGCCTCCAAGTCCGAAATAGATCGCTCGTCCGCTTGAGCAGGCGCACTCAGACAGCAGTAAACAAAGGTTATGCAGAATAGAACGCGAATCATGAAATATAAAACTAAACAGCAATTTCGAATAGAGCAAACAAGTATCCCTAGTCCGACGAAAAGAACCTAGTGATCATCCACGCTCCAAGAGAAAATCCGGCTTTTTTATGCGTACACGTAATAGACTGAGTTGGCGCAAATTGTTATAGTATAAATGGATCAGTTTAGCGCGATTATAGCGAAACAACAGCTGCTCAATTCTTGTTAACCAACCCAATAGAAAATACGATTATGAAAAAATATACAACGCCCCTAGTGACTTCACTGCTTATGGTGGGTGCTGCACAAGCAGACACCACCTTGAGCTTTACAAACCTATCAACAGCATTTGACTCAACGAACAGCCTTACAGTCGGCGGCTTCACAACTGCCGATGCTGAATTGTCTGTCACCGGGGTTGCCGACGGTAACAATTTCAAATATACCGTCACTTATACTGGATCTAGTTTCGACGGTGATCTGATTAACGACACGCTAAGCTTTGATGTCTTGGTTCAGGGGTGGACCGGCAGTTCCGCCAGCACAAGCTTTACCGATACAGATGAAGATGTGAATGCGAATAGTGGCGTTGTCACTACCATCGGCAACACGGATGCGGCAGTCGACATTACGGATGAGCGTTGGACGGCGGTTGATGGCTTGTTTGATGCGGGCGAAACGTTGGAGTTCACTCTACAAAATTTCACTTTAACCACGAATCTGGCTTACGACGGTTCCCCCTCAGGTAGCTTTACAGGCACAAGTTATCAAGAAACTGGTAGAGGTTATGGCCACTTAGTTGTGATTGGCGATGTGGGCAGCGACTTATTTGAAACGAGATTCAATGCAACGGATTACAGTATTGCTGCTGGCAGTTTAGATGAAGGAGAGCAAATGTATCTCACTGCCGCGGATCCGGTTCTGGACGGTTTGACTTATTCAAACGTTCAGCGTTTTGGAGTTAACGGCGTCGACTTCACAATTACCATCCCCGAACCCAGCAGCTACGTACTGCTCGCTGGCCTCCTCGGCTTGAGCTATGCAATGGTTCGCCGTCGTAAGTAATTATCCATTACACTAGTTAAGGCCACCTGCACTAATTGTAGGTGGCCTTTTTTTTGACCCTCCTTGGAGTCGAAGCGAAACGGGCACCCAATAAAACCATGCGTACACGTAATAGACAGAATTGGATAATATCGTTAGAATAACGCTACTTAATAAATAGTAGGTGGTTTTGTCCTACAATCATTTCAAATTCACCTCACAAACCAGAACCCAACACAATACACACTTCAAATTAATACTAATAAAATGAAGACAACACTGACCACCCTCACCGCATCCCTGCTACTGGCAACCGCCGGACATGCAGCCACAATCATTTACTCCGACACCTTCGACAACGACGGCCTCGCCACGAACTCAGGCACCGGTGGTGGACTGGTAAACAATTCAATCGGTGGCACTAAATCCTGGGCCGATGATGGGGGCCTGCAATACGTCACTGGCGTCGGCACGAATTACAAGGAGAGAGCATTAATCTATTCTTCGAATAGTTTCCAGTCAACGGAAGGTTTTGAGCTGACCGTTAATTATAGCCAGTCAAGTTATGGAGGAGCCAGTGAGATGGCGTTTGGACTCTTGAGTGATGATACTAATTTCTCTAGCTATAATAAATACAATCCCTTCCTAGATGATAACGGTGGCAGTGCGCAAACTCCCAACGATAGCAACACATATGGCTTTGGCGTGACTAACTCGACTGGAAACCTCACACTCACAGACGGCACAAACCAATCGAACTTGTCGACTGGAAGCGCATTGACCTTGGGCACACACACAGTCGTCATAAGCCTTGAAAATGATGGCTCCGGCGGAGCCGATTGGTCATGGACCTTCGATGGATCGATCCGAGACTCCGGTAATATAGCCACATTTGACTTCAGCAAAGATTTCTATTTTGTAGCATACGGGCAAGATGACCAAGGTACTAAAGCTATCAATTCGGTGTCGCTCTCTGCCGTTCCAGAGCCCAGCAGTTACGCAATGCTAGCCGGCCTCCTCGGCTTGAGCTATGCAATGGTTCGCCGCCGCAAGTAATTTTTTCAACAGGGTTATATAGGGTAAGGTCGCCTGCACTGGTTGCAGGCGACCTTTTTTGGGGAGAGAGTCATCATTTTATTGGGAAGCGATACTTGAACCGCTTAACGATCAAAAACAGCAAAGTGTACTGGGAGCATCCTGCTCCCGTGCATAGTGCCCTTGGAGCTAGAAGCTCCGGCTACCTGCTGCACCCAATAGACTCCTCAACAGCATAGAGACTTTAGTCGTTTTATATCAGATACGATCCAATCCTTATTTCTTCAGCTTCGCTGTGGCTTTGGCTCGCGCACTGGATAAGGCCTTGCTGGACGGTCCAGTCGGCAAGCTAGCCTTCCAGTTATCTAGTTTCTCGCTCAAAGCTTGGACGACCTCTGGAAACGTAGCCGATACGTCCTGCGTTTCTGCCCAGTCTGCTTCCAAATTATAGAGCTCACGTCTCCCCTGCTCCTGATTGACAAGCAGCTTCCATTTACCATCACGCACGGCCAGTGAAGGCCATGTATAGGCCTGATTATCTCCGCCTCTCCATTCCCAGAAAATTGGTTTCGTTCTGCTAAAGCCTTCGCCCTTAAATGCAGACAGCACATTTTCCCCGTCTGGCTGATAGTCTTCCGGCAGCGGCACACCTGCGGCAGCCAAGAAAGTCGGGAGCAGATCCACCGCGGTAAGCACCGAAGTCTCGTCGACGACTCCTGCGGGAGTCACACTAGGCCAGCGTACGATAAAAGGCACACGAATACCACCGGAAAACAACGAACGTTTCTTGCCTTTTAAACCACCCGTTTCACCGACTGAATAGTATTTACCCAAACCATCTGATTCTTTGTGATTTTTATCATCGGTTGTTATTTCTGGGCCATTATCGGTCGAAAAAACTAGCAGTGTGTTGTCATCGATATCCAATTCTCGAAGCAGTTTCATAATCCGGCCAACCGCTTCATCCCCTTCAGCGATCACCGAGGCATAAACCTGCTGGCGTTCGTTCAATGCATTGAATTGCTCTAAGTAATGCGGCTGCGGGTAATGCGCCGTATGCACTTCATGCAGCCACAGATTCACAAAGAACGGCTGCTGATGAAACTCACGAATAAAGCTTTCCGCGTGATCCACGGACGCGAGGCCCCCCTTCTTAATCTCATTCACCTTCGAACCATTGAAAGTTGCAAAACGATCATAGCCATAAAGGTCTTCCGTCGGAGAGTCGCCCGAGCTACCGAGGTGCCATTTGCCGAAGTGCCCCGTCATGTAGCCAGCCTCTTGCAACATACGCGGCAAGCTGGGCGCCTCGACATCCAGCCAATCCGGCATGCCTCGTTTAATATGCGCTTTAACTCCCTGGAAATGCTGATGAATCGAATGTCGAGCGGGAAACTGCCCCGTCATCACAGCGACCCGACTCGGGGAGCACACGGGGCTGTTCACGGTAAAATTGGCAAAATCCATTCCCTCCTTTGCCATACGATCCAAATTCGGCGTTTCACAATAGCTGCTGCCGTGAATACCCACATCGCCGTAACCCCAATCATCGGCAAAGATGAAAATTATGTTGGGACGACTCTCAATGGCTTCAGCTTGGCATTGAATGCCTAAGAGGAAGCAAGCCACCAGGGCCAATGCAAATTTGGGTGAGTTCAGTAATGTCATAGCAAGCTATAATAACATTAAAAGAGGCCGAGAGCCGACAATATGGCTAGAAGTGCTTGCTTCATCGTATTTTCAAACAGACTACAAACTGAGTTCGAGTTCCATGGCTTGCTGATCACGAATCACTGTAAGTTGAATCGTGCCTTCTGCCTCAGCAGTCGCACGTTTGAATTGTCGCATATTCGCGGTCTTACGACCATTCACTGCTTGGATTAGGTCACCGTCTTGCAAACCGACTTTCGCGGCTTGCGTCCGCTGACCCACTTTTGAAAGCGCAAGACCTCCATCGTCTTGACTGACGCCATAGGCGGAGAATTCCACGCCAGAAAGCTCCGTCAAGCTTGCACCTAACCATTCCCGACTACGAGCTGCGGACTTCTTGCCTGACTCTTGATACACCTTCAACTCAGGCATTTCTGGTGTGCGGGCAATCGCTTTGAGCGAAGGCTTCTTCACTCCGAACTGATCCATGGGAAAGTTCTTAAAACCGGCCTTTAACGCAGCCGAGTCTGACTTCACTCGAAAGTCTCCCTTAGCTGGATCCATGAACATCGGTTCCCCATACACGGAGTTCTGATCCCAACCGAGTTTTTGCGAGACCTTCATAACGGTCGCTGCAGCAACGGCATAGAAATTACCATCTACACGCACATCGTCACCGGTCACAATCGCACCCGCTGGCTTGTGAGGTGCCATGAAGATATTCGAATAAACCTGATCTTGACTGCCCTTATACCACACATGGGGATGCAGTCCATTGTTCACGGTAATGTTATTCCAGACATGGCGACGGAAACCTTCGCGCAGTTTCAAGCCATTGTTCAGCATCAAGTTATTATAGATGTCGTAGTTGGTTGAACCGTCATCGAGATCAATATCCCAACCATGATCACAGCGCCAGCGGCTGTCGCGAATGGTGGTCGTCTTCATCGCATCTAAGAATGGGAGTTTCGGGTCTTTATCGATCTCCCTTTGCGATTCCTTACGGTTACTGTGCCAGAAGCGATCGCGCCCCCAAGAATTGAAGGAACCGTGGTCGTGCGTTTCCAAAACCGTATCGAATACATCACAGCGCTCGATCAAGTGACCGCCCCAAGTGCCTTCGCTGATATTGATGCCCGCACGCGCGCAATCGTAGATCGAGAGATCGCGCGCGGTAATGCCCATGGCCATCGAAATTTGCACCCCGGCGGGCTGACGCTCGACGCGACCGATGCCGTGAATCAAGCAGTCTTCGACAGTCGAGTCTGCAGGATAATTATTGGTCTTAGGCCCTGGCGTGCGGTCGATTTTTGACAAGTCATTCGTCTCCTGATATTCAAACAAAGGATCGCGCACGGCATTCGGATCCCCGACGAAGCACACACCACTCGCACCAGCATCATGTATGTGGCAGCCTTTAACAAGGACATGACGATTGTAGTTATTGACAAAGACCGCATTACCGCCGACCTGATCAAACTCAGTATCCAAAATTTTAATATGTTCAGTGCCGGTTAGAAAATATGCACCGCCACGATAAATCGCCCAATCTGAGCGCAGCAATGGCTCCTTGGAGTCCATAAAAGTGCGAGCCGCGTGGCGCACGACGAAACCTTGTAAAGTAATGTATTTCACCGGCGCGGCTTCGCTGCCGTCAAACTCAACCAGATGGCGCAAGCGCACCACTTCGACCTTGGCGGAATGGATGTCCATTCCAGCAACAGGCTTATAGTAGAGCGTGTTGGTCTTAGCATTGTGATACCACTCCCCCTCGTCATCGAGCTCTTCGAAAATGTTCTCCACCATGCGATAGGCTTTATGCATGCCCAATTGACGATTATTCTGCCAACCACCTTTATAGCTCACCTCGCCCTCGGCATCTTTACCGGTAATCAGGTAATGATAACCACCCCATCGCTTGCTATGCATCGCATGGATGTAAGCACCCGTAGGATCGGACCAACCTGCGGCCCGCTCCTTCGAGAAGGCATCGGCGGCATAGCCCTGATACGGTTCCGCTTTCTTTGCGGGATCGTAGTTGGGATAGCGCGCCATGCGCTGATTGCGTCCATCGATAAAGACCTGATCGATCATTAAACCATTAGGAGTTTGTGCTTTGTAAATACCATCACGATACGGCGCCCACTCTAAGGCCAGTTCGGCACCACCACTGAGCACGGCACCACCCTCGTTGGTGGAGCGATATACCACAGGATATTTCTCAGATCCAGAGTCCTCCGGTGTAAAGACCACGGTCTCTGGAAGATAGTAGGTGCCATCTGCGAAATGCACAGTGACGGCTTCACTCCCGGCATAGGCGCGCGCTTTCTGCTGGGCTGAAGCAAATGTCGCCACTGGTTCCCCGGGGAGGCCACTATTCATATCCGATCCCTGTGGACTCACGTAAAGATCCACCGCGTGCGCGGAGCTGAGTATCGCGCTGAATAAAAGGTAATAGATTTTTGAGCTATGTTTCTTCATGGTTGTAATGGGTCTATAAAAATTAATTTCGTTTGAACGACACGGTGGTAGAGCCTACTGGCAAAAGCGGCACACTATGCAGCTCCATGGGTGCTGGCTTGCGTTTGCAACGCCACAACTTCGCGATCCACCATTTCCTGAGTAATAAATACACTGGCTCGTTCAGAATTTTAGAAATTTGGAATCGGCACCGAATACAATTTCACCATTCGAGGTGGCGGCATCGGCGATACGAAAGTGAGCACTCTTACATCAGGGTGATACTGACATTTCTGCTGAACAAGAGGACGATGTTTGTTAGGATTGTCTTTAAAAGTAGCGAGCTTAAGCAGATAAGAGCCCCTTTCTTTGATCGGCTTTGTAACCATCTCCAACGAATGCGGCTGACTAATCAGCTCCTTTTCCCCCACCATCCCAAAAACTGTCATTTCAGAAAAATTCACAAAGTAGACTCCTCCGGGAGCGAAAACATCATCATTCGCATTAATCGCTTTAAGACGAATGGGCATCGTCGGATTATTTTGATCTTGAAAGGCAAGTATCAAAACTTTGCTCCAATCCTCAGGCACATACACCGAAGGAGCCGACTCAGGCATAGGGGCATCCTCAGCTAATAAACTAGGTAAAAAATACAAACGGATAGATCCTTCAGCCAAATCAAATGATTCAGAAAAATTGTGCCGATCCAAGCTTACCTTCTGAGGCTCTTGATTGACTTGATTGACGAATGCGTATTCTGGCCGCCCAGCAGGGGCCCCGTAATACAATACGCGCGCAACCCGATCCCCGTATGCAGCGACAGCAAAACAGGTAATCAGTATTGAGAGAATAGACTTCTTCATAAATCAGTATACAGCAAAAGATTAAACTTCATCGGGAGATAACCAACGGAAGGATACGATCATATAACGACGCCCAAAGCGCTTATTAATTTCGGAACTTAGTGTAGAGTCGCTGGGCAGAATTTCTGAACTGTCTGCGACAGAATCCACATAATCTGCACGGCGCTGCACGACCGCCTCACACCATGCTTCAGATCGATTTTCACCTGTCACAGGATCTTTGCTCCCTCCATAGGCGCGAATAAGGAAGGTATCGTCACGAACCGATAGCACTGGGGCCAGTGGCCTCAAGATATCCGCTTGTCGCACCCAACCAGGAAAGCCATAGGCTCGATGACCTTCCGCAGCGGCAGGAAACGCATTCGACACTCCAGATGGAATGGACACAAGGCCTGGCCCACCATTATCATTTCTGAAAGTAGCCTGTATATCCGAGAAAGGATTTTCCGATGCGCTTCGAGTCGACAACTCAATTAAAGCAGCCTCCACCGCACCTGCCAATGCGAGGTCTTCTTTTGAACTGGCAGCCGTCAACATTCGATTCATAAACTCTGAAAGAGACAGAAAGGGCCCACGAGCCTTTACCTGATTCACAATTTCTACGGCAAGCGCTTCGATTTGCGAGTCCGTCAGTCGCGCATGTTCACCAATCGCACTACTATACTCAGTTGGACCTGCATCAGGATCCCCCGATACTGTTGTCCGGCTCACAGGGTGCCCAGAATCAGGAGTCGATCGAAGGCTCCATCCAGTTGAGCCTGGATCATTAGAGACATAGGGCGCGCCGCCATCTTTAAGGTGCTTGAGTTGCGCAGTCCAGGCCTCCACTGAAGTGGAATTTACATTAAACATTCCTTCCACCTCAATTTTCGAAGCCACATCATACCACGCTGTGTCATCAGCAATTAATGAATTCGCAGCAGCAGCGGCTGCACTGAGATCTAAACTATCCGCTGGCAAATAGGCAGCATTCGGCAACGACTCCGCCGTAGAAAGAAAATCTCGGTATACTTCTTGGGTACTGCGAATCTCACTGCTCGAATAACCGCTGGTCTCAGGCGCAATGGATGAAACAAACCAATCATCAAAAAACAAGTGGTTCCCGACATAACTATGGTCATAAGAAACACGTTTGGATTCACTCATACCATCACCAGTGATAAAAACTGCACCTGGCTCGATCATATGGCTCGCATTACTATTACCAATAGGATTGGCGATAAAAGGTGCGACGGGATTATTCGCGTTCAAATCGAAATACTGAAGCTCCCCCAGAGATCTCAACGGTCTCGTTGGTATTTCAGCGACTATCAGACTCTTCAAACCATCATCGATTCTAAAACTGGTCCCAATAAAACTGTAAGGATCGCTATCAGTCGCACCGCTAACAGGAAGGCCATCTGAAACCCCAGAATTGCCGTTCGGATAGAACAAGGTGACATCAAATGGAAAAGCATCCAAACTCTTGCTCAAATTCGCCCCAGAACTGATGTTACTAATAAGATTCAGAATAGGCTTCCGATGAGAATAACCTCTCGATTGAACGGAAGACTCAGCAATATTCTGCAGTTGGAATAATTCGATCATGAATGGCGAAGGATCCCCTTCGGATAAGGTCTCCATCGTTTGGCTTGTATTCTTAACTTCAGGAGTTCCCCAATAAAGTTCCGCGTCAGCGTAGTTTAATTCATACTTAATCTTCAAAGCTTGCTCCGTCCCTCGGCTTCCTCTCCATTCATACGCATCAAATACAAGCGAGGTTACATCAATGGCAGAAAGCGTCACCGTAAACGATTCATCAGCATCCCCGCTAATTCCAAGCTTTCGACTGAATCCATTTGAGCCTTCATACCCTCTTTTCATTAAATATCGATTCGCGCCCTCTTTATTCGCAACGCTGTACACTCTAGCTTCACCAGGCTGCCAGTCCTCCGAGTCACTTGGAATCGCAAGTGTAAAGTTTTTACTACCAGTAAAATCTGAAAGTTCAGCGCTAGCAGTTTGCTCATCACCGACGAAAAATTGCAGCTTATAGGGCAGCGTAGTTTCAACTTGTAACCAAAAATCCGACGCGCCCGAGATTGAAACATTATAAGGGTTCCAATAGGTGACCACAGGATCGATATTCAGGTAGGCGTCATATAACCCAGCATTTTGAATCGAACTAAAGGACAGCACCCAATGAATTCTAGCAAGGACCGGAAGTCGGTTCAATTCTTCGCGGGCATTCTCGAGCAGTGATTGGTCAAATGTAATATTGCCCGACGAATCTCCAGAAATAATCTCCTCATACTGCGTTGCAAAGTCAACTAAGGCTCCCCACCCGACAGACGCGCCTCCCTCTCTCGAGAAGACAGACTCTTCAGCCCATGGATAAATCAAGCCCCCGACCGCTCCTGAATTCTTTAGAGCTTGCGTTTCCACACCCGGGCTCAAGGTGTAGAATGGAAATCCAGTAGTACTCGAATGGGGACTCTTCAGAGTGGCCCACTGCTCAGTCATCAGCGATAGATCACGCCGCCACCCGCCATTCGCGGTATTGGTCAGCAGGCCACGCGCATACGCAGTCAAATCGTGGAAATAAGCCTGCGAAACCGAGTGACTCGCGGCAAGAGAGTTCGGCAGTAAGTTGAAACTCTCGCGACTCGAAACGTGGCTCAAATCAGCCGTATCCATGATGTCAAAGCTTTCCTCATCGGGCCCTGCAGAGCTCGACAAGCGCTCGCTCCAATCCTGTGCCGTTACAGCTGCCTCTTTCTGTTTAAGTAATGCCTTTGTGTTTTCTCCGGATATCCACCAGGCAATTTCAAACTCCCCCTCATCAATCAAAGTCGGTTGCACATGAACTTCATTTTCTAGCGCATACGCCGCATTCGTCCCAACACCCACACTTCCCTTGCCAACAAGTGGTGCGGTAGTTCCAACAAGCTCGGCAAGTGTCGGTGGACTAGTTGCATCTACCGAGGTGGTAATGCTGGGATCGAAGGCAGAAGACACCAACCACCCCAAGAAACGGCCCGCTCCATAAGGCGCAGCCTCGATATCGAGATCTCCAGCGTCCAGCTTCGAGTCGTAATTAGGAGCAATCGGTAGCCCATTACTCTCATGATCACTCCCCTCCCACGAACGCCAGACACCTGTGACCGGCTGAACTTCATTAACTGTGGCGAGCGCCTCAGCCGGAGCCGTCACTCGTTGATCTAATCCTGCCGTCTCCTGCAGCTTACCAATCGCCATATTCAAGGAAAGCAAGGCAGCCTGCTCAGCCTCTAATTTCGCCACTACATTATCTGTGTTGGCGACTTCAATCTGAATCAACGAGGTGATCGACAAAAGTAACAGCAGCACAAAAGCCATCAGGCCTAAAGCAATCACCAATGCAAAGCCTCTGGAGCTGCCACGATACGGGCACCCAGATCTCACGAGGGATTTCGTAGACTGACATTTTTTCTTATATGGGGGGCAAATCAATTTCTAATCCTTTTAAAATTCAAGCGATGCATGAACCTCTAGATTGCTCTATTATTTCGCAATAAAGGGGGCAAATTACCAGAACTCTAGTAAGGATGAATATAGCATTAAAAATTAGTCGTGGCTATTACGCATACACCTATATTCAGCATTAGTGCGTTTAAACCATCGCCCATACGACACTGAATCTGAGCGTCACTGCCAGACCAACTCTGCTCGCTGATTTTCAATATCTAACCAGACCCGCAAATGCTCGAATTGACGGATGTAGATATAGCCTCGATTTTGTGCTGGTCCCAAAGGTCTTCCCAGACGCCGAGAATATTCAGGGATGTCCTGCATCCATAGCTTACTACCGCCCGGATTTACACTGTAACCATCGCTTGCCATGAAATAGCTATACTCTTCAGCACAAATCAAAAAAATCGCCAACGCGTATGTAAAACGGTCTTGAATCGAAGCGATGTCATCAATCGCCGCACGGGTCTCATCAATTCCCATTTCACTCTCTTGCTCCTCGCCCATTCCCATAGTGAAAGCTATGATTTTACCGGAGCGGGCGGCAGTCTGCATCGCGGCAATTCCTTTCGCCACATAATCTTCACGGCTAATTTTCCCCACCGGGTGCTCAAAACCTTCAAGATAGGACCCATCGAAATATTCCAATTCGGTCAAACCGGAGTTCTCCAAACGAGCACGAATGATATTGGATAATATTAAACTGTCCCGACCGATCAAATCGGGCAAAGCTCGCATCATTCTATGATAAGCCGACTGCACAGCTGCCTTTTTCTCTGCTCCGATTTCACGGCGTAAGTACCCATCGGCAATCACCTTGATATTTCCATCAATAAAAAGACCATCAATCACAGGTGAGGCGCAGGCTTGCTTGGCGTGATTCATCCACCAAGATTCAACTTCAGGGTTCGATAAATCATAGGCGCGCACTTTCCCACGCACCAAGTCCTCGCCTCCATCATCGTTGGCTAAAAAGGCATTCGGAATCGCCTCCAACTGCTCATTAGCGACATAGCCCCCATAGTGGACAATGATATTGCGGTAATACAATATCTTGGAGCGTGGGTTGATTGCTTTAACTGCCGTCGCTGCCTTCACCGAGCCGACTTCCGTGCCACCGAAATCTTTATGTCCCGTGCTTTTCTCAAATGTGATCAGTGGAAAGGTCGCCAAATATTTAATTTCCTCATCTGTGAATGCGGTCGCCTTACGCACGTGCATATAGCGCGGCACGGTATCCCACGAAAACTCGGGCATGCGGTCAGCAAAAATCACCTGCAGAGTGAAGCAGCAGAGCCCCCCACTCCAAATGAGCTTTTGTATATAAAAAAACATAAGGTATTTAATATTAAGCGTGCTGACCAGAAAACCGCATACTCCCAGCTCTCCCAGAGGTATCCTCAGCACGAATTTCCCAAATTCCAATTGTAATGACGCCAAAAACGACGCCAATAGAGAATATCACTTCAAATAGGTTCACTAAATTAGGCGGCGCAGTTCTCGCCGAAACCCAGTTCAGAGAAAACGCGCAGCTCAAAGCGAACACGGAAGCGATCAGAATGTTTGTAGACATATGCAGGGGAAGGAGCATTCGAGACTAGCCAATTGCTTGCCTAAAAAGGAAAGCAGTCAGAATAGCAAATATTAGCCGCAAGCGATATCCCTTATATAAGGGATTCTAAGAGATGACAGCCTACATTCGGCAAGGTGGATTTCTAGCCCCTAAGCCACATCGCCGCCCGCATAGACGCTGCTCCCGCGCTCGGGATACTTCTCCAAGATATGTTGAAACAAGGCGCCCGCCTTTTGCTCAAAGAGGTCGACGGTGTAGGCTTCCGGAAGCCCGGAATCTAACATCTTCTCGATCTCGACTCGCACGGCCGCACGGCTGGTTCGTTTCTTTCTCCAATTCAGCACGAGTAACTCGGTCTTCAGTTTTGCCAACATATCGCGGCAGACCTTTTTGATCGCATCAATCTCCTTCTGATTCAGCTCAGGGCCAGGACGCGTGAGAATATCAAAGGCGGCGAGCTCTTCTTCGCTAAGTTGTTCACGTAGATGACGTGCCTCTTCTTCATTCAGCTCTTTCGAGAACTTCACCAGATGCTCAAAAAACTCCTCAATCGCGACGGAGCCTTTGTTATATTCCTCCACCATCTTTTCGAAACGCTCCAAATAGTCATAGCGACTCGCATTAAAACGAATCAGGTTCTTCAACTTTTGTTCGATCAGCGCGCGGAGTTTGACTGCCTCGCTATTTTTGGTGTCTGACTTCGAGAACTTCTTCTCCAATGCGTCAAAGTCGACCTTGCTCAAATCGATCGTCGTCGCGCGCTCACCTGGTGCTAAGCTCGCTTCAGCTGCGATCGAATCGTCCAACTTCGCTTCGATCGCATCGAGCACCGCCGTCACATCCACGGGCTCCTTCAATGCCCGCAACGCCTTCGCCAACTCCTGCACCACCTGACAACGGGGTGCGAGCTCTGGAATAATTGGATCTGGCATGATCGCCTTATACAGACGGCCAATGTCATTCGCCTGCCCGAGATAGTTGTCCTTGATGACATCGGTCTTCGCCAAGCGATTCACTGCGAGATAAAAATGCTTCACGGGGTCCGCCTGCACATCGGCCAGCGAGACGTCATTCTTACCACAGAAGGTCTCCAGTTGACTGAGTGCAATTCGCAGCGCTTCGATCAGCTCCGCTTTATCCTTCACTGGCATGCCACCGCCCTTCCCTCCAGCATAGATCGCCAAGGCCTTTTCCAGCTCCAAAAACACATTGGCGTAGTCCACGATCAGACCGCTGACCTTATCGCCATGCACACGATTCGCACGCGCAATGGTCTGCATCAGTGTGTGCCCTCGCATCGGCTTATCGAGATAGATCGTCGAACAGCTCGGCGCATCAAAGCCCGTCAACCACATGGCACAGACAAATACCAACCCCAGCGGTTCACCGGGGGCCTTGAATTGCGTCTCCAAGTCCTCTTTCACCATACGCTCACGGTGCGGCCGAATATCGAGCCCCTTCTTCGCCATCTGCGAAATTTCATTCTGCCCAGAGGAGACAATGACCGCCTTATCTGTGTCGATCAGAATCCGAAGTTTACGATCCGCCTCTGCATATTCTGGCGAACTGGGATTCAGTTGATCTAACAGCCCGCGAAGCCGCAAACGCTCGGCCTGCCACTCTACTTCGACTTTATCATACATCTTGATCGCCGTGGCCTTATCGATCGAGACGACCATCGCCTTGCCCTGATGGCCACGGTTGATGAAGTGATGCACGATGTCTTTCGCTACTGTCTCCAAGCGATCATCACGAGTGATCAGGTGATAGCGCTGTCCGAGCAGTCGCTCGATCTTCTCTTCACCATCTTCATCTAGATCCGCCTCATCGATGATATCATAAATCTCGTCGTTCAAATTCGGATTCGTGACATCCAGCTCTGGCGTGCGATTCTCGTAGAACAGTGGCACAGTCGCGCCATCTTCGATCGATTGTCGAAAGTTGTAAATGCTCACGTAGTCGCCAAAGACTTCGCGAGTGCGTTCCTCTCCAGTGATCAGCGGCGTGCCAGTAAACGCCACAAACTTCGCATTCGGCAGTGCCGTGCGCATATTCATCGCTAGCGTATCATACTGACTGCGGTGCGCTTCATCCGTCAGCACGATGATGTCATCACGCTCAGAAAGCACCTCGTGCAAAGTTCCAGGGTCCGTCCTGAACTTATGAATCAGCGTGAACACATAGCGGTGATCCCCCTTGAGGAGTTCCCGTAAATGCTCCGCACTCTCGGCCTGACAATGCCCTTCAGTGGCAGCGTCACAGCTCGCGAAGGTGCGATAAATCTGTTTATCCAGCTCCTTGCGATCAGTGATCACCACAAAGGTCCAATTGCCCGCGACCTTGCGAAAGACCTTCTCCGCAAAGAACACCATGGAGTAACTCTTGCCCGAGCCCTGCGTGTGCCAAAACACACCGATACGGCCGTCCTCCGATTGCTGCAGCGCTGCGACAGCTTGGTTCACGCCCAGATACTGATGATTGCGGGCCACGATTTTACCCAAGCCACCGCTATCCTCTGAAAAGCGTGTGAAGTTCTCCGTCAAATCCAGCAAACGTCCCTTCTCGCAGCAGCCCTTCAATAAAGTCTCCAGCGACAGTTCCGACACTTCTTCCTCCGAGGCCACTTTGCGCCAATCACAGAAGTGCCCCCATTTCGCCGAAACACTGCCCAGCTTACTCTGTGTGCCATTCGACACCAGAATCAGCGAGTTGAAGTGAAAGAGCTGTGGGATCGTCTCCTTGTAATCACAAATGTTCTTATCGAAGCCTTCACGCACATTCACGCCGGGCTTCTTAAATTCAATCAACACCAACGGTAGACCATTCACAAAACCTATCACATCCGGCCGCCGCGTATAGAGTTCACCGCTGATCCACAGTTGTGAACTGACAAAGAAGTCATTCGCCTCTGGCGCCTCCCAATCAATGACTTTCACCGCCTTCGTCTCTTGTCCGCCCTCACGCGGGTTTTGCACCTGCACCTTCACGCCATTGCGGAGCAGCTGATAAATCTCACGATTCGCCGCGACCAAACTCAAGGCCGAGCGATCCCGCGACAATTCCTCGATCGCCGCGTCAATCGCCTCATGCGGTAAGGACGGATTCAATCGCTCCAACGCAGGCCGCAACCGCTCAACCAAGACCACATCACGCTTGGCCTCACGCCCGAGCGAACTCGCCCCCGCAGACCACTCGTCATAACAATTCAGATACTCCCACTGCAAGGCATCGCGCAGCAGCTCAATCGCAGGCTGCTCGACTAGGTGATCTTCTGTGTAAGCGGAGGACATTTAATTTTCAGTGATAGCTTAATACCGACATCAACAAAACGACCCTTCGGCAAGGTAGATTTCAGAATATGAACAATTTCAATAATTGCTGAAATAGGCAAAATACTGAAACGGGACACAAGCGTGCCTACAGAATCCTGAATGTTCACGCTCATCCACCATGTTGTGGCATGAGTTACCAAGTCGCCAGATCATAGCGGCTTTGGATTTTTAAGTTAAATGAGCATTGATCAAAATTCACTCTGATGCATTTATATCTTCAACACGGCCTCCGCCTCTTCCTTTGTGAACGCGGGGGTTCTTTTTTGCCCGGATGTTTAGCTTCACAAATGTGACTATCCCGACGGCGGCGCATGCTTGAAAAGTTGTTTATACTCCTGCTTCCACCTAGCATACGGCGTATCCCCATCATACTGCCACTGAGCCACGATTTGCTTGATCTTATCGAGGTCAATATGCCCCTCGTCCAACATCAACTTCATCAGCTCCAGGGTAGACACCTGGTGCACGCCATATTCTTCGGCGAGTTCGATCATATCTTGATCATCAGTCACCACCCGAATTTCTAACACCGCTGCGGTCGCAACAATGATCGTATCCGTCATCGACGGGCCTTTACCGCGTTTCTGATGAAATTCATCTTTAACATAAGCCCAGAGGTATTCGATGGTGTCCTCGATCTCTGCCTTCTGAGCCTTGCTCAGCGAAAGGGAACGCTTTCGATTCTCTCGAAACTCGGGATCTGCTGCCCAACTAAAACTGGCTTGTAAACGCGGGCTATCGCGAAACTCAGCATTGAGTTCGGCATGCATGTAGAGCGTGTAATCCTTAGAACCAAATGCCTGACAAAGGAGCGGATGGATATTCTGAGCCAGCCGAAAATAGCTGTTCGTATCCACGATGATCTTTGTTTGCGCCATTCAATTCTAATTTACTGCGATAACGCATCATGGTAAGCACGCGCATCCATGGGATTCACACAAAGAATACTCGCGATGTTACTCGAGCTCGGTTGCTTGTCTCTCAAATACTCACTGAATGCTTTGAAAAACTCAGTTCCAAATTTCTCTTGGGCCACTCGGATGAATTGGTTCGCGCTCGGCTGCTCACCATCAAAGAACTGCTCTGCCAGAGAGTTAAACTGCTGATTAAACTGAGTGGCCGTCTGATATACGCGTGGTCCATCAATCTCGTGAAAGCTCAAACCGTGTGCTTTGGCATAGTGCTCCATCTCTTTGTAAACAGATACGGGGGAAATCGTATGCGCCTCCGCCCACTCGCAAAGTAAGTCCAAGCGACGACTATCCGATCGCAAACGACGATATGCCTGAAACGCTTCTTTAGCTGCAGGCTCTGGAAAGACGAAGGCACCAGCAAACGCATCCGAGAAATCTTCCGCTTCCTCGATCCGGCCAGCTTCCAATAGGTCGATCGTCAAAACGTGCCCCAATTCGTGCACCATCCAAAACTTAAAATCGTGCACTTCCACATCGAGGTTTAAATAGATCCATGTAGTTTGAGAATCTGGCAGGTGTATGTGCAACGCATTTTCATGCTTCGACTTTTTGCCCCAAAGCGTAGGGACAATCACTGCCTGATAGTTCTCAAAGATTTCGATCAGTTTTGAAAATTCGACTGGGGCATCTTCACCCACATCAATCTCCCGCCGCAATTTAGCCACCAGCTCCTGTAGGTAACGGTAGTCAGTCGATGGATTCTTTAATGAGGGTGGCCCCACGAAAGCATCAAAATCCAGATAAGGAACAATCGGGCGCAATAAGTGCCCCATGTCTTGCGCACGACGAATATGCCGATCCGTTGTTTTACAGCCCTGACGCTTGCGGAAGGCAACCAAAGGTTCTTCCACCAAGCCAGTCTCTTGAACGAGATCACTGTGACGTAAGCCCAACAAACGGCCGAGCTTGAGCAATTCAGCTGGCCGAGGAAAGGACTTGCCGCTGAACCACTTGGAAACCGCAGTGCGAGACAAGTCCAACTGTTTTGCAATTGCAGCTTGGTTCAGACCTTTTTCCTCACAGCGAGTATTGAGTGCCTGATGATTAAGTTGTTTTTCCATAAGCGAAGCTGGGGACAAGAACCGACTGTCAACTTTTGTCAACTAAAATGAATCGAATGTCCGAGCAGGTCAAGGCTGAGATGTGGGCCCAGCTGCTCACACAACGCATATTTTCTCACACGGAGGCACGGAGACACGGAGGCTCATGCACCGTAGAAACTAGGCTCCGCGTGGCACCCTTCATCCTGAAGTCCCTTACCAGGCATGAAATCAAGTATCTGAGAGAATTGACATCCATTAAACGAATCAGCAGCTTCGGATCTATCTCATCCACCATGTTGTGAAATGAGTTACGAAGTCGCTGGAATCACGGCGGCTTCAGCTTTTTGAGCTAAAAGAACATTGATCAAAAAACTCCTCCGCCAGACAGCGTGGCATTTTTTCACATATCCACTTGCGTTTATTTCGACTGTTTTGTTTATTTCGATTACTATGAGTAAGGGAACAATGGAAGAAACCGTGCAAATCTCGGAACAGGACCGGCAATTACTGGAAAAGCTGAATGAGGTGATCAATGGCAATGAGCGCCCCGTTCTATTAGGGCGTGAAGGTGCCCACATACATTTCCCGGAACCTGTCTTTCATCATTTGACGCATATCGTGCGAGCCATGCTTCAAGGGCAGTCGGTCTCAGTGTTGGCTGAAAATGAAGAGTTTACAACGCAAGCAGCTGCCAATTTCCTCGGGGTATCTCGACCGCACTTGGTTAAGGTGCTGGAGGCTGGGACGATTCCGTTTCATCGCGTCGGGAGTCACCGCAGGGTGAGCCTGAGTGATCTACGGCAGTATCAGAAACTGCGTGATGGCGAGCGTCGTCAGTCACTGGATGCCTTGACAAAACGGGTTGAGACTGCCGGATACTACGACTCCGACTATACAGGTGATTAAACAATGTCCTTAAGAGCCGATTTCCGCGTCTGCATAGATGCAAATGTCTTAGCCAATCAAGCGGTATGTGATTTGTTGCTGAGGCTGGCGGAGCATCCTCGGCTTTATTCACCTGTGTTCTCTGCAACGATTCTAGATGAAGTCTATCGTGTGCATACCGAGCGCTTAAAACGTCTATGGCCGACTGATCTGGCGAATTACTGGCAATCGGAAATACGAAAGAACTTTCCCGAGGCAATGGTGGATCAATTTGAGGCGCTGATTCCTGCTTTAGCTCTGCCAGATGTCGATGATCGGCATGTGTTGGCCGCTGCGATCAAGGGGCAGGCACAGCATATTTGCACCTTCAACTTAAAGGATTTTCCCCGTTCGGTTCTAGCGGATTGGGACATCGAGGCCGTGCATCCGCAGGCCTACCTGCTGACGCTTTACGAACTCGGCCCAGAATTGGTGACTTCACGGATTCATGAGATTGCGGAAGTGCGTGATAAGTCGCCTCAATTCGTTCTCGCTGGGCTGGCTCGAACACTTCCACGATTTGCAGAAGTGGTCGCCGAAAAGTTAGGCTGGGAACTCGATAGCTAGTTACAGCAATGGATGACTCAAGACGTTTTCTTTTCTGACGGACGTATTTTGTGAAAAATACACGATATGCCTTCCACGCAGCGAAACCAGTTACAGCAATTTTTAAAATCAGTCCGAGGAGTCCTGATGAGATTATTTCCCTTTGCCTGTTTCCGCGATGCACACCCTCTGTTGGATGACAGAGCCAGAGCACTGATCGCAATCAGGATCGAATCCAGACTTTAAGCTCCGTGTCTTCGTGGCTCCGTGTGACACCACTCAGCATGATGGCACTTCTCTCCACGCAACTCACACGACGTATTTTTCTCACACGGAGTCACGGAGACACGGAGGCTCACACACCGCAGAAACTAAGCTCCGTGCCTTCGTGACTCCGTGTGACACCTTTTAGCCTGATAGGTTATCCTTGCCTGAGCTGCTGCCTTGCGAATTCGATATGTGGCCGCATCGCGTGTTCTAGCTTCGTCATATGCTCTGCGAGCCATTCGATCATTTCGGGCCAGTTCTCTCGACTGAAGCTGTCGGGCACTTTGCCAGCCACTCCTGCAAATGCTCGCGCTTCTTAAAGCCCAAGTCGGCAAAGCGCTTGGTGCGCAGTTCAATTAGTTCGTTGGTGGTCGGATTGATTTGATACATGGCTTTATCATTTAAATTTTCCGCGATGCATTCGCGTTCTTCCAAACGAACGGCCGCTGGATGTCCGGCAAGCCGATCTGGCCCATCTCGATATTGTCCATCAAATTGGACAGGGAGTAGCCGACTTCTTTGAGTAAGGTAGTGCTCATGATCAGAATGGGATTGAGACCTTCTCTCCGCTCGGCAGCATAGCAAAAAGCTCCGGTAAGTTTCGACTGATTTTCTCAGGATAAACCTCTGCCGCAACGGGATCAAGTGAGCGGACGTAAGCCTTTGGACCAATAAGTTTCTCAGTTGAAACAGACGTCTCCCCCGTTTCGAGGAAATATTGGTCTGCGGCTGAGGCGAGTTGTCGCAGGTTGTTCATAATCGACTTTCTTTGAGAAGTTTCTCGAACCTTATTGAAGGCAGAGATCGCCGGAACAGCGAAAACAACAAAAAACATCAGCCCCGGAATCACGAGCAAATTGACCCACGGCTCAAAGAGGTTGGGTATAAGCATATTGATCGCTCCAAAGAACGCCCCAGTTCCAGCCATAGCAATAATGCCTGGCCAGGCACCTTTTTTCTTTTTGAAAACAAGGAACAGGAAGGGAATGATTCCGAAAAACCAAACGCCCCCTCCAGCTAGAAACTTAGCTAGTGATGTTGGTTGTGATGAGTCCTGCAGATTAATTGGAGGTGCAGGTGCAGCAGCCTCTTCCGCCACTAGTAAACGTCTCAGCTGGTCGACTGTGCTCACATAACTAAGCTGTAATTCTTCCGAGAGTGACGCACCCGCTTCAATTTCCTGAAGCTGGTGAAGTATTAACGTAGCTTTCTCTAGGCGCGCCAAGCGCCAGGTGCCAGTATAGGCCTCAAAAACAAAGAGGCCACCGATGAAAAGCATAATGAATAACATTCCAGCTAAAGCCTTTTTCCAAGTAAGGCCGCTTTCGGCAATTTTGAGAATCTGTTCAAGCAGTCCTAACATAAGCAATAGCCCAATTAAATCCCGTAGCGATGCTCGCGCTGCTTGAATGCATCATGACCACCTTCAAGGGCGAGTAAACGCTGGCGATGCTGAAGGTTCTCAATGGTTGTGCTATCGGCCGCAGTAGTTCCGTCACCCGAGTCTCTAAGTATGTGAACCAGTTCAGCATCTCCATTAATGACAAAATTCGCATTATGCGTGGCGAAAATGATCTGGCGCTCTTGTTTCTTCTGCTTAACCAAATCGACCAAATATCTTGCGATAAGAGAGCTATCCAAATGAGCCTCAGGTTCGTCAATAATGATGGGGGTATTTCCCACGAGAAGAAGCACAACTATTGCTGCGGTGCATCGTTGGCCAAAGGACGTAGATTCAATCGGCTTGCCGTCGTAATAGACATAGATGCGCTGGTAATCTTCCACTCTCAGGTGCTCGATTCGGATCATCTGAAGCATGTCATAGAAATTTTTCTCGTTTGAAAGATAATCGTATACTGCTTTGCTGGTCTTGTTATCTGGTTGGATCGCTTGCAGGAACTTCTCGTGAGATTCGATTTCGATAAGGTTGATGTGCTCTAGAATATTCCTCAGATAATCGACTCGTATGGTTGTCCCAGCCTCGTCGCTGATTATTTTCGCGATATAGGCTATTGCAGCTTCGTCCGCGCTTTTTGAGTCGAAAGTATACTCTAACTTTATGGGTTTTACCTGAGATCCTAGCTCAGCCAAGACTGCATTGATAGGGTTGAGATGTTTCAGGACAGATGCCTTGTAGTCCTCGGTAGGCTTCAGGGTGAACTCAAATTGTCCGATCTGCTCTTTTGTTTGAGTGATCGTTTTGCGCATGGTTTCGATCAATTCTTCAAGCTCTGCTATTTGTTTAGTTGCTTTCCCTACATCTTGTAGGTTCTCCTGCGATAAGCCTCGGTCATCCAAGAAACGGTCAATCCTAGCTCTCAGCTCACCCTCGGCCTCTTCAAGTGCTTCGATTTTTTTATCTCCCTCTAGCTTTTTAGGGGAGGTTCTCATTGCCTCGTTTGCTTCCTTAATGCAGTCAACTGCACGCTGTGTAGCTTCGTCATAGATAGTATCCTTTTCCTTCAGTTCGTCTTCCGTCTTTTCCAATATTGCCTGTATACCAATATAGAAGCGAGACATTCGACTTTTGCCTGATTTCAATACTTGGATCTGTTTTACCATGTCGCCCAACTCTTTTTGAATCGCCTTAAACTCTTCGTTCTCGAACGATTCGATCAGCTTCCTATTGGTGACGAGTTCCTTTTCAGCCTCCACCAGGTCTGACAGTAAATCATAATATTCATTGAGCAGCCTTTGCTGTATTCCATTGCTTTGTATCGCTGATATGACCTTCTCGCGGTCAGCCTTTAACTCATCCTCTGTGTCCAACTTTCGCAGCCTTTGGAAGATGGCATTTGTGAAACGTTCTGGGTGATGAGCGAGCTGCTCAATTTCATTTTGTTGAATAAATTCGACTCCACCATAAGAAGCGTCTGCATCATCCATATTGATGCATTCGTTTACCTTTTTGCCCTGTGTGTTGATTACCCGATTGGTCTTAAAGAAATGGTTTTTTCCGGGCCGAACTTTTTCATGAATTAGGTTAAGTAATGTGCTTTTGCCTGACCCACGACCTCCGATTATGCAGGTCAGGTATGGGGAGAAAAAGAATTCATGCTTACCACGAAAGCAGAATAAAGAGGTTGAGTCATTACTTCTTAGTTCTGCATGGGAGGGGAAATCAAAAGCTACTTTCCCGATTTTAAGCAGCGGTTCTAGCGGCCTATGTTCTGAAATGCATAGACGTGACCCTGGTTCGAAACGTGCCTGACGAAGTGTTTCAAAACAGAGGTCACCTTTCACCCAAGTAGAACATTTCCCCAGTCTATCTTTGTCATCGGAGTCCGCGTATCTGTGAGCGTCGCTACAATCCAGAAGTAAGTCATTAACCCCAGCGCTGCTGAGTGAGTCTTTCGCATTTCTCCATGCTTCAACAGATTCAGCCGAAATGAAAACAAAGTCGGCTCCATTGATGATGTGCTTTTTCTCTGCAATTGATTGACCGTTCCATTTAATGTCGGCCCATTCTGTTTTGCCAACAGCAGTGAGAAATCTGCCCTTAAAATATGGCGATTCTAGAGCTTTTTCGATATCATCTAGGCTACAACACAAGTTGTTGAATCCTTCTTCGATCGGAGAAGCATAATACTTTTTTTCGTCAGCGGGGACGGTCTCGATGATCGCCTCGCCTAAGTCGTGCAGGCTCTGTTTCGTCGGAACCCCGGTCCACTTTCCTGACTTCGCCAGAGCATTAATAGTTGGCGTAAGAATGTAATCTGACCGGAGCGTTGCCAAAAACTGGCTTTCAATTGTTTCAGTAGAAATCTCATCTGAGAATATCACGTGATAGTTTACGCGACTAAGCGAGTTTTTACTCCCACCAAACTTATTTAGTCGCAATTCAATAACAGGGAGAAGGAGTTCAATATTTGGGAGTCTACCTTCTTCTTTTGCTGCCAATACCTTTTTATATCCGTCCAGAAATATATAATCATTAATTCCCAGAACCTTAAACTCAGGGGGCAACTTACTCAGTTCATCAATATAACGACCCCACGCATCTGGCCCCGAATATCCATGAACTATAGAGTCGGGCGTATGAACATGTAAGTCCCATTTATTCCAAGAAGAGCCACTAAGGTTAGAGTGCATAAATTGTATTGAGTTTTACGATAAAAGCTTAGACAACAGCAGGTCACGGGTCTTGCGAAGGTTCTGATTTTTCTGATCGAGAATCTGACATTGATCGAAGAGATTTTTTCTGATCTTCGAAAAGGCCTGAAGGACTGTTTCAGAGGGCATCACGATCTCTAGGTTTTCGATCGTCGTCTTTGTGAGAGCTTCGCGTGTGGCACCACCTTGAGCTAGAGATAGAATCTGCCGTTTCCTTTCCTCGCTGTTGATTGTGTCCAGGATATAGAAAGGATCACTTTCGGGGCTTGCTCGTATGATCGCTACGTGCTGATTCACGCGAGCTGGCAAGACTGCGGGAGGCACCATAGAGCAACGAGCGACTGACGCTCCCGTGATGTTCAGTAGAACGTCATTAACCTCAACGATGACATTGCTCAGTTTTGCAGCCTGTTTCTCGTCAATGCGTGCGAGATTCTCGTGCTTAAACTGATAGTCGAATATATTCAGGCTTCGAATCAGGCTGATGCCTTCAGATTTGTAAGCATCTTTTCCGCCTTTGGGAGTTGCTCCACTTCCGATTTTGGAAGTTACGTCTATGAGCTTCTTCACCTCCCAGCCTGCGGGGATTTTGCCGAGTTCGGAATCGACGAGTTTCAGTTCTGCGGGGAGGCCCGCCTGGGCCAAGACTTCGGACGGGATTCTAAAGTGGACGAACCATTCGCGGTAGAGGGATTGCGCCATCTCCTCCAGAATCGCAATGCGCCGCAGGTTGTTTTCGATCAGGTCGTCGTAGGCCGAGAGGATGCCAGCGATCTTCTTTTGAGTGGGGAGATCGGGGACATCGATTTCAATTTTAGCAAGCTTTTCGCCTGGCAAATGCTTAATCGTTGCACCCGTGGAATACTGGTCAAAATAATTTCGCTGCCCAGCATGCAAGAACCAATACAACAAATAGTTTCCATCTAAAGATTTGTGAGGTCGAACTCGATGAAGTGCTTTCTGAATTTTCATCCCAGGAACTTGCCCCTTCCACAATGCACAACGGCCAGGCTCCCCACCTTCGCAAACTACTAAATCCCCGGATTTCAAGCCATAACGGTCATGCTCATGTTTTTCGAACCTCATCTCAGGTAGGTCCTCAAGATTAAAGCGCCCCCATCTAACATGAATGTTTCCAAGGTAGGGATGTAGCTCTCCCTTATTCTTCTTTTTGTCTAGCATTTTACCCAAGCAAAGGTCAGCCACCTCGCTAAGTTTATGCTTCCGCCATTTCCGTGTTTTCATGACTGCTCCAAAATCTCCGCTGCGTTTTTCGCAATCAACTCTTCCAGTTCACGCGCTTCCGCATTCAGCACGACCAGTTCCTCGTTGAGCGCTTCGAACTGCGCCTTAAAATCTGCATCACTGAGCTCTTCGCCTTTGGCGACACCGACGTAGCGGCCGGGATTGAGGGACCAGCCTTGGGCTTCGATTTCGGCACGGCTGGCAACTTTACATAAGCCGGGAATATCACTGTAGGTGATACTCGCAGGCTTACCCTCACCCCCGCCTCTCCCAGAGGGAGAGGAGCTGGAGGCGTTGTAGCTGCTGGCGTCTTCGGCGGCTTTGAGCTCTGATGGCGGCAACGACGGAGCGTTGCCCTCCAGTTTAGTTCCGAAAACCTCCTGGAGCTTGGCTTGCGAGCCTTGTGTCAATTCGGGTGCCTGGCCGCGGTAGAGGCGGACGATATTGGCGATGAACTCCATCTGCGCGGGCGTGAAATCGCGGTGGGCGCGGTCGATCTGCCTAAAGATATGACGGGCATCGATGAAGAGCACTTGGTCTTCACGGTCGGTGCCGATTTTGCCTTTATCTAAAAACCAGAGCGCGCAGGGCAGCGTCACCGTGTAGAAGAAATTCGGCCCGATGGCGATCATCACATCGACTGCGCCCGACTCGATCAATTGTTGACGAATCTCCTGCTCCGAGGAGCGGGCATCGGAGGCCGAGTTGGCCATAACGAAACCAGCGCGCCCACCCGCATTGAGCGCCGCGTAAAACTGCTGAATCCAAAGGTAGTTGGCATTGTCCGTTTTCGGCAGACCGAAGGGATAGCGAGGATCGTCGACCAGTCGCTCCTTGTCCACCTTACTCACATTGAAGGGTGGATTCGCGAGCACGAAGTCGAATTTACCAGGGCAGTTGTGGAGATCCTCATAGAATGTGTTGCCCTGACGAATTTCCCCAGTGAGCCCGTGCACTGCCAGATTGAGGCGAGCGAGGCGGCTGGTCTCGGTCACGCGTTCCTGTCCATAAACGGAGATCTCCGCGGTCGGGTTCTTGTGGTGCTCTTCCACGAAGCGAGCCGATTGCACAAACATCCCACCCGAACCGCAGGCCGGGTCGAGGATGCGGCCATGATACGGCTCCAGCACTTCCACGATCAATTTGACCAATGAGGTGGGCGTGTAGAACTCGCCGCCTTTTTGCCCCTCGGACATGGCGAATTTACCCAGAAAATATTCATAGATCAGCCCAAAGGTGTCACCGCCCCGATCCATCGGGATCGCCTTCATATCCTTGAGCAACTGCGTGAGCGTGGTGTTCTCCAGAATGTGGTAGGTTTTCGGCAGCACGTCAGCGAGATCGGTATTTTCCTTCTCGATCGCCCGCATCGCCGCATTGATCGCTTCACCAATCGCAGCGCCCTCCGGGAGGTTGATCAGCGTATCAAAGCGCGCCGACTCCGGCAAATAGAGGACGCCCGCCGCGTGATAGTCCGCAGGCCCGATCTTACGGCGTGAGCCCTTCGCTGGTTTCAGCTCGGCATGCACTGTAGCAAAGCGCACATCCGCAAAGCGCAGGAAGATGAGCCCCAAAACGACTGGCGAGTATTCCGAAGGCTTGAGCGCCGCATTAGCCCATAGGTTATTGGCGGAGTCCCAGAGCTTGGCTTCCAATTGAGAGTTGGACGCTTGAGCGTCCGCAGGTTCGTTCCAGATCATGTAAAAAGTCGTGTGATTGAGCGTAAAGCTCGCAGCAAAACGACTTCACCCAGCCGATGCGAGCGGAAATCTGAATTCCCTCACTGTTTTTGGAAATGACTAACTGTTCCTCAAAAGCGATGAGCTTTTAAGCGGGCCCGACGTAAGTAAGCAGAATCATTGCTGAAGTAACAAGACCATCGTCTCAGAGGAATGATTTTGCCCCTAATGATTCTGCCTATTACTGTGTTTGAGGTGCGTCCGACAAGCGGACACGCCACCAATAGATGCAAAAATGATCGAGCCAGGCAGTCGCCTGCCCTTCCCCTAATAATTAAGCTTCGCGCCTTTGCCGGGCTTGTTGCGCTCACCCTCCCACCATTCGTTGGGGCCTTCGGCGTTGATGTCATTCCATGTCTTGACCAGCAGGCGCTTCATCTCGTCAAGCTTCTCGGGCATGCTGGAGGCTAGGTCCTTTTTCTCCTGACTGTCTTCTTGCACGTTGAAGAGCATGAATTTTGTAAGCGTGTCGTTGCCCACGATCTTCCAATCGCCGAGGCGCATGGCAACGCGATCTTCTGGTGAAGACACGTGTGTGCGCCAAAACATCGGAATCTCGCGCTTCGCTTCTTTGCCTGCAAAGACGGGCAGCATGCTGGCGCCGTCGATGGTGCGGTCCTGCGGTGCTGGAACATCGACTATGTCCAAGACAGTCGAAAAAATGTCGGTGCCGATGACGGGTGTGTCGCTCACAGTGCCGGGCTCAATGTGCCCAGGCCAGCGGACGAGGAAAGGCACGCGGATGCCGCCTTCGAAGTCGTTGCGCTTATTGCCACGTAAGCCTCCGGAATCACCACCGGATGAGGGGACGGGGCCATTGTCGGAGGTGAAGATCAACAGGGTATTGTCGGTCAATCCATTGGCGTCGAGCGCTTTCATGACCTCGCCGAGGGCATAGTCCAGCTGTGTGATATTTCCATAGTAAGTGGCGTCCCGTTCGGATTCGTTGGGATAGAGCGAAGAAAACTTGATGTCAGTAGCGATGGGCTTGTGTGGCTCGTGAAACCATACGGACATGACGAAGGGTTTCTCGGGGTCCCGCAGTTCGTTGATCCAGTGAATGGCTTCATCGGCGACGAGCGGTGCGGAGTAGCCTTCCAGTTCACCGACGTGCTCGCCGTTGCGAATGAAGTTATTAGGATTCTTATGACTGGGGTCGGCGTTGTTATGAGTCGCAAACCAGTAATCGAAACCGCCCTGCTCCCCCACTTGTGGATAGTCAGGGTTATCGAACTGTTGTCTGGAAAGCAGGTGCCATTTGCCGACGTGACAGGTCTGGTAGCCAGCTTCGCGCAAGAGCTCCGGATACGTGATCTCGCTGGCGCGTAGATGCGCTTGATGCACGCCAGACAAGTGACGCCAGACGCCATTACGATAAGGAGTGCGTCCTGTGAGTATGGCGGAACGTGAAGGCGAGCAAACCCCGGCTGCGGAATAGCCTTGGGTAAACTTAACCCCTTGCGCAGCCAAGGCATCCAGATTCGGTGATTGAATGACGGGATGCCCGTAAGTGCCCGAATCGCCCCAGCCCATGTCGTCCGCCATGACCACGACGATATTTGGTTTCGACAAGCTCACCACAGGTGGTTGTTTCGGCTCTTCTTTCGCCTGAGCGAAAAGCGGCAAAGCTGCGAGGCACAATCCCAGAAAGGAACGTGCGAGTGATCGATCGGTGATTTTCATAGTATAATTATAATATAGTTTTATAGTAAAATAGTCTCACCGCTTGATAATGCACTTCTAGATAATCCAGCCATGTTCGACTGTAGATGGCCCGCCAAATCCCGCTGACCAAAGGCAGCAGTCGCATCCCCTCATCCACCATGTGATCGATACGCGGCGTCTTAATCTTCGGCGCACCGAAACAGCCCAAATCCTGGTGCCCATATCATCACAGAAAATCACCACGAAATTAGGCGGCGCAGTTCTCGCCGAAACCAAATTCAGAGAAAACGCACAGCTTAAAGCGAACACAGAAGCGATTAATGTGTGTGTAGACATGTGCAGGGGAAGGAGCATTCGAGACAAAGCAGTGGTTTGCCCCAAAGGAAAGCAGTCAGAATATCAAATCTTAGCCCAAAGCGATATCCCTTATATAAGGGATACTAAGAGATTACAGCCTACATTCGACAAGGTCGATTCCAGTATTTGAGGGATTACACAATTCCTCAAATGAGCAATTACACTGAAACAGGACACCAACGGCCCGCGATGCCGTGAACAACAAACTGCATCCAATAGCTAACCCCATGGCACTTCTCTAATCATCTTTTTTAGGATAAAGTAAATCCAGAGTTTCATAGTTCTAATTTTCAAATATCTACACACAAAAAAACCTGACAGATCGAATCCGTCAGGCTTTTGAAAAATAGATAGGCGAGCGACTATTTAAGCTCTGCGACGGCGAAGCATCACAGAAGTCAGTGCAAACACACCTCCGAGCAGAGCCAGACAATCACCATAAATGCCTGAATCGGCATTACCACCTTGCCCAGATCCATCTGCAAAAGCAGTAGTGTTGGCAGGAGCCTCAGCTGATCCCTCATTCGTTCCTGCGACGGTCAAATTCACACCCGTCTACTTCGCTACTTTTTCACAAATTCAAACGTTCAGGAAAACTAACAAATCAATCAATCCCAACAGAGGCAGAGATACTGGCCTTTTCGAAATTCAGTATCGTTGCAACGATCCGACGGCATAATACCACTTCTAAGAATATATGATCTATAAGCTTGGGCTTTGCGTAGCCTCGAAACTTTGTTTTCGTGCGTCGCCTTCGGCTATCCAGGACACAGTCGGGGGGATCGGCATCACCCCGGTTCTGAGAACCGAGGTTACAAAAGACATATCGGCATCACCCCGGTTCTGAGAACCGAGGTTACAAAAGACATATCGGCATCGCCCCGGTTCCGAGAACCGAGGTTACAAAAGACATATCTATTAGGACCAAACTTTTTTCGATTGGGTATAATCTAGCTATTTGAGTCGCCATCGATCTGCTGGCAGAAAAATGCATCCCTCAGTTACTCTAATTCCAGACAGACCACGGTGCTGATGGGGTCCAATGCCTGTTCTGGCAGATCAATCGTCAGGACTCCCCCCGCCTGCTTCAGCTCGATATTCTGACGATTCGAATCTGCCAGAAAATAAGCTTTAGTGACCTTTTCGTCGTCAAATCCATCCAGCACCAATGGATCACTGGGCCACTTGAATAAATGCAGATAGAGCTTTCCGGCACGTCCGGTCGCAAGCCATGCATAATCCTTTTGTCGATGTCCCTTTTTCGCTTTACCCGCGCCCGTCGCCAAGGCCTCTTTTTCCAAGGCCTCTCGATCAGCGGCAGAAATCGTGATAAAATCTCCCTGTCCCTCAAAATTCGTGCCGCGCGCACCATAGATGGACTCAGCATTCACCTGCAACCAGGCCCCGGCTTCTTTCAGAGTCTGGACGGCGGGTTCCGGAATCACTCCATCTGCAGTCGGCCCAACATTCAGCAGAAAAGTCCCCCCTTTGCTGACGACTTCTGTAAGCTGCATAATCACCTGCTGCGGAGTTTTCCAATTATTGTCTTCGGCATTGTAGCCCCAGGCACCATTCAAAGTCATGCAGGTTTCCCAATATTCCCACGGACTTTTAGGCGGAATGGTTCGATCGCGATAAGAGAGAAAATCGACGCCGATATCTACCAGCTCATCCAACTGCTCCTGCCGCAAACCTTCAACCTGATTACCATGGTAGAGGACACGACTGTTTATAATTGTATCCGGACTGATTGATCGCACAAGCTGCTCAAATTCACGCGCTAAAGCTGCGTCGGTTGCATGCGGAGTATCAAACCAAATAATTGCAGGATCATACTTAGTTAAAATTTCTTTCAACTGAGGCAGGCTTTTCGTATCGATATAGTTCCGAAAATCTCCCTTTTGCGAGGGATCCCACTTTCTGCCCGCGCCGTCGGGAAATTCCCAGTCCTGCGTCTGAGAGTAATACAAGCCCAATGAATGAACATGCCATATTTAGCCTCATCCAACCAGGCCGCTCGGCCCGTACTTTGATCCGCACCTTTCGTCGCCTGTGCAGCAGCGATTAGAGGTAAAGCCAATGCGACTAGCAGGCTCCGTAGAGAGAATTTCACAGTTTGATTAATCATGTTCAGTCAATTGTTCAGTGCCTACAAATGGGATCATTCGAGTGATTATTGGCCGCTCTTCCATAGCTGGATTTCTGCCGTGTCATTCGCCTGATCATGGCCCGCAGTGCTGCGCCCTCGCGCCACATCTGTCTCCAGTTGCTGTAGTAAACGCTCAACGATTTCGGACTGCGAACTGTATAGGTTCACCGTTTCGCCGGGGTCTTGCTCCAGATCATATAGTTGAGCGATGGGAGCATCCGCTTGGCTGGACATCATCTTCTCCGTCGGTGCTGTCCACCCACCAGAGCCCTTCGCGAGCAGTAATTTCCACTTCCCCTGACGGTAGGCAAAGTGACCACTCACACTGTGATGAATAATCCCCTTACGAGAAAATTCAGGCGTCTCTCCGGTGAAAGCCGGTAGAATGCTCTCACTATCTTCCCCCGCGTTCGCAGGCAGTTGCACACCGATCAACTCGGCACAAGTGGCGAGTAAATCAGTCTGGCAGGTCAGCACATCCGAAACACTCCCGGCTGCGATCACCTTGGGCCATTTCACCAGAAAGGGCACACGATGCCCACCATCCCACAAGTCTGCCTTAGAACCCCGCATATGCGCACTCGGAAAGTGACCTTGCTTCTGTAGATTAGGAATATTCGCAGCCTTGGAGCAGCCATTATCACTGGTCACAATCAGTAGTGTATTCTCTGTCATTCCCCGATCTTCAAGGGCTCGAAGCACTTGCCCAATCAGGTCATCCGTCTGCATCACAAAATCACCATACTTGCCGATACCACTTTTTCCCTGCCAAGATTTGGTTGGAACGATGGGCGTATGTGGAGAAGGCAAAGCGAGATAAAGGAAGAATGGTTTTGCGCTCTGATATTCGGAGATGAATTGCACCGATTCTGCTGCCAATGTATCCAAGACATCGATGGCCTCAAAGTCCTCAGTGGCTGGCCCGGGCCGTCTAAATGCTTTGACATAAGTCCCCGCCCCTTGCCAATGACGGTCACGTATCCAAACATAGGGAGGGAAATCGAGCGAAGCTGTAATTCCAAACCAAGAGTCGAAGCCGAGATCAACTGGCCCGCCTTGGATCGTCCCAGTCCAATCAATATTCGAAAGCTTTGCCGGGTCCAATGGCCCCTCACCATTTAGTTGCTTGATCTGCCGACTCGGTTTTGCGGGTTTTCCATCGATGGTAGCGATTTCCAAACCCAGGTGCCATTTACCGATCATCGCGGTCCTGTAGCCGTTTGCTTGCAGTAACGCGGGAACAGTCAGACGATCCGTGGGAATCAACGGACGATCATAGCCATCCAGGACATGTTCCTGCTTCCAAGTGCGCCAGTTATAGCGCCCTGTCATAATTCCGTAGCGAGTCGGAGTGCAGACCGAGGATGTCGTGTGTGCATCTGTAAAAATCATCCCCGATTGCGCCACTGCATCCATGTGCGGGGTCTGAATTTGACATCGCTCCGGATTTAAAGAATGCACATCTCCGTAGCCCAGATCATCGGCCAAGATATAAACAATATTAGGTTTTTGAGAGGCACTGGCGAGACATGCGACGCCCAGAAGCCCCCCAAAAATCAACCCCTGCATTCTTTTAAACTGTTTGATTCCTTTCATATGCGAATTCTCAATTTTATTTGTGATGACGACATCGTCAGCTATTTCTGACGAATCAATACCTTAAGTTCTTTCAAAAGTGCGACAGATTCAGGCGAAACGGATCCATCTTCATACATTTCGAACGTGGCCCTCAAAGTTCTACAGCACCTGCGCCAAGCCACTCGACTTCGGTAAAATAGGCACCGCCCATCTTCCCCGCTTGATTGTAAAGATAGGTAAGCAACTCAGTCGACCCAGCTGGCAGATCCAAATCGATCACGACGCCCGTGCTACCGGGCTCAACCGAGACTTCCTTGGTTTGACCGGCGATTTCTAATTTGGCGCGCACTGCCACCACTGGTTTACCCGCCGCTTCCGGCCACTGTCGCAAGGTAAAACGATAGCGTCCTGCCTGCTTCACATGCACCATCCATGGAGCCGTCACTTTCGGCAGTTTTTTGATCTGCTTAAAACTGTAAGGCGGATACCCTTTTTCCATGACCCAATCCTGAGCACAGAGCTCGGTTGGGTTCTGGTCTGGATTCCCTAAGTCAACACGCGCTAGCCGATTCAGAAAAACCGGAGAAACCTCTTCCCAAAACGGCTGATAGAGCTCCTTCAAGCGTTCCACTACTTCGGGATGTTCTTGAGAAACATCTTTCTCCTGTGCGAAATCATTCTCGATATCGTAGAGCTTAAAACTATGACGCGGCGTTTCGCGCCATGAATTGACCAAGCGCCATTTTTCGGTCAACACAACCGTATCCGCAAAGGGTTCATTCAGCGGCGAAGTATACCCTCTACCTCCGTGATGCTGGATCACGAGATGCTCCCGTGGCCAGGCATCCTTCTCCCCTTTAAGGAGCGGCACCAGTGACAGTCCGTCGACATCATACGCTTCCGGCAAGTCGATCCCGCACAATTCAGCAAGGGTGGGCATCACATCCAGATGAGCTGCAAGCGTTTCAACATCTTTGCCTCCAGTCAGCTCGCCCTCTGGCCAATAAATGAAAAAAGGAACCCGCTGCCCACCTTCATATATTGATGATTTTCGGCCTCGCATCCCAGCGTTATAACCGGCCATAGGCGGGGAATCTTGGTATCTACTAAATTTTCCTCCCCCGGCCGTTCCGTTGTCGGTCATGAAAATAAAAATGGTATTTTTCGCCAGCCCCAACTCATCGAGCTGTTTACGGAAAAGTCCCATGTTCCAGTCAATATTTGCGATCATACCGTAAAACGCAGAATTCACGACAGCCTTGTTGTCTTTATATGGCTGCTCCCATTCCGGTGCCACGTAGTAAGGCCCGTGCGGCGCATTCAACGCCAGATAAAGAAAAAACGGTTTCTCTTTGTTCTGCTCCACAAAACGGGATGCTTCACGGAAAAACACATCAGTGCAGTAACCTTCGAACTTCTCAAATGAGCCGATCCGACTGCCCGGAGTCACCCGCTCAAAGGTGTCGTCAAAGTAATCGTTGCCCCAATAATCGGAGCCTTGACCAATCCCACCGCAACGGTGCCAGACCACATCCTGAAAACCCTTATCCTGCGGGCGCTGAGGTGCATTGTCCCCAAGGTGCCATTTGCCGAACATTCCCGTCGCATAGCCATTGTCCGCGAAGAGGTTCGCGATTGTCTTCTTTTCGCGGTAAAGGATCGAAAGACCGCCGGTGGTGCGATACGCTCCCGTTCGGCCCGCGTGCTGTCCAGTCATCAACGAGGCCCGCGTCGGCGTGCAAAATGGGCTCACATGAAAGTCCGTAAAACGAATCGATTCTGCATGCAGCTTATCGAGCTCCGGAGTTTTCAAGATCGGGTTGCCATGGCAACTGAGGTCGCCGTAGCCCTGATCGTCCGTCATCACCAAAATCACATTTGGCCGGTCGGCCGCTGAAACAAGGACAGCCATTGACCAAAATACAAGGGCAGCCCTAGCTACCAGCCGATTGAACGATCTTATTTTCATTTTTTCTTCCTTGGCTTTGATGTTTCTGGAGCTTCCCGAATAGAACAGCTCTTACTTTAATACGGGGGCTTTCCAGTCGGGAATTCCGCGACTCTTTTCTTGTGCATAATAGTCGACATGGAACGGCTTCTCTTTTGCCAGCGGCACACCATCATTGATCATACAAGGGCGGACACTATCCCAGAAGGCTTCGTATCCCTTTAACATTTCTGCGACGACCTCAGGATACTCACTGGAGACATCGTTGTTCTGTTCTGGATCTTTTAACATGTCGTAGAGTGCGACTTGCACTGTTTCAACACCTTCAGCATCCAGTTCTTTTTTGCCCTTTTTGGAGTTAGAATTTTCTACAAGACGAAAACGCTGGTTACGGACAGAGAATTTCTTCCACTTAAAGTCGTCAGGGTTTACACCTTGATCCCATCTGGTGACGTGTTGGAAGAGGTAGCGGTCTGACCACTCCGGGTTTTCTTGAGTCAGAAAAGGAGTGAGGCTTCGGCCCTCAAATAGGTGCCCCTCGGGTAGCTCTGCGCCCGCGATGTCAGCAAGGGTCGGGAGAATATCGAGGTAGCTCGCGACCGTTTCCACTGTGCGTCCCTCCTGGATGGTTTTATTCCATTGGACGAAGAAAGGAACACGCACTCCGCCTTCATCCACGGTGCCCTTTAAGCCTTTCATGCCTGCATTGTAGGACATCATGGGTTCACCACTTTTACTTTTACCAAGTTTGACTTGTGGACGCCCCCCAAAGCCTTTGAGACCACAGCCGATTCGAGTCATCCCATTATCTGAGGTGAATATTACGATGGTGTTGTCCATCATTCCCCACTCTTCCAATTTCTTGAAGAGAATCCCCATGTTATAATCAATGTGCTCGACCATACCATAGAAGCCCGCAACTTTGCTATTAAAGCCTAGCTCCTCAAATTTTTTCTGATATTCGGGAGGCGCAATGAAAGGGCTATGTGGGGCATTCGTAGAGAGCAGTGCGAAGAAAGGTTGATCCTTCTCATTCATCTCTTGCACCCAAGCAAGAGTGGCTTGGAAAAGGATATCGGTGCAATAGCCCTTCGTTTTTACAAAGCTGCCGTTTTCTTTGAACACCGGATCAAAGTATTTATTATTAGGAACATCGGCACAGGATCCTGCATAGGCTTGTCCGATTCCTCCAGCTCCATGGATGAAGGTTTCATCAAACCCTCGGTTTTCCGGTTGGTATGGTTCCTCATCCCCGAGATGCCACTTTCCGAAATATCCTGAGGAGTAACCTGCGGGCTTAAGCACCTCTGCTATGGTAGTCGCCTTTAGGTTCAAGCGTTCGCGCTCGTAGATGGTGTGAGTGACACCATTTCTGATGGAGTGACTCCCGGTCATGATACCTGCTCGGCTGGGGGCACAGGTAGACCCCATCATAAAGCGGTCAAAACGCACGGAGTTCTCATACATCTTATCGAGAACGGGAGTTTCAATCCATGGATGACCGTGAGCCCCCACGACCGGGTAGCCCTGATCATCCGTCATGACTAAGATTATATTGGGTTTCTCCTCGCCGAAGAGTGTAAGGACTCCTGACCAGGAAGCTAATCCAGTTACGAATGCGAGGATGATAAAATATTTTTTCATGAATTATAATGGTGGATTGCTGCCCGGCGGGCAGAAACAGGATCGATGTCTACTTCTTCCGACGCTTCTCCGAGCCTTTCTGCTTATCTGACCAATGAATCGGTTCTTTACCGTGGATGAGGCGGTCGAGCTTCTTTTCATGCCAGGGAACGGAGCGGTCGAATATACCTGTGTATTGCGCATAATGGTTATAGGAAACGCCCTCGTCCTCCCAATGACCGAGCTGCCGGTCATACTTCGCACGCATTGCTTCCAGCATCTGACTGGCTTCTGGATTTGACGCTAGGTTGGTCATCTCGCCAGGGTCCTTCGACAGGTGAAACAACTCTTCCACCGGTTGCATCGATTTGTCGCCATACCACCAGTAGGTGTATTTCCAGTCCTTGGTGACCATCGTCAGACTCTGGGTCGGCTGGTCTCCGAACAGATTCATCAGCGCCAGACTCTCGCGCACGTCGCCTCCGGGCTCATTGAGCAGTGGGAGCAAACTCACGCCATCCATGTTTTCCGGCACCGGTAATCCCGCAAGTTCCAGAATCGTCGGGGCGAAGTCGATATTGCCCGTCAATGCACCGCTGCGTTTCCCGTGCCCGGATCCACTACGGGGATCATAGATCATCAGTGGCGCGCGTGACGATTCCTCCAGCGGCAGGACTTTTGAGCCATAGCCATGCGCCCCACAAAGGAAGCCGTTGTCACTGGTGTAGATGATCACCGTATTATCGGAGAGACCCTGCCTTTCTAGCTCCTCGCGAATCATCCCCAGCGCCACATCAATCGCATAGATCTGTTGGTAATAGATGGCCATAACTTTGTCGTAGTTATCTGCATAGCCCCAATCCTTGAACCGCGGATACTGCCGGCCTTGCTTACTCTGTTCAGAAAGGTGCTCTCCGTTCTCACGCCCAAAGTTCGCTGGCTTGGTGAAAGTCTTCCCTGCATACACATCGTTGAACTGCGGATCCGGTTGCTCTGGTTTGTGCGGGGCTTTGAAACTAATCGACAGACAGAACGGCTTGCCATGGTCCGCCGCGGCCTTGATGACATCCTGACCAAAAGCTCCGTAAGACAGGGTGGAATGCGGATACTCCTTGGCATACTTGGCCATCGACTTGTTCGCCGCCGTCTTGTAACTCGTTTGCCCCCGGCCGCCTCCCCAGACATCGAAAAACTCAGCGCAGTCATAACCGTAGCCCTCCACCTCGAAACCAAACTTCCCGGCAAAAGCCGTCAAATAGCCCGCTTCCCGCAGTAGCACCGGATACGACTTCGCCCAGATTTCGGGCGTCATATCTCCATGCTCGAAATTGGTGCCGGTTTTGTATTCATACATGCCAGTCATCACATTGGCGCGACTCGCCATGCAGATAGAGGTCGTGTTATAATGCCGATCAAAAACCACACCGTCACGCCCCAGCTTATCCATTTGAGGCGTCTGCACCTCCGCATTACCATAAATGCCGATCGACCCGAAATTCTGATCGTCCGCCATCAGATAGATGATATTCGGCTTATTCGCTGCTGCGGTAGAACCCCAAGCACTCACACAAATCGCAGTGATCAATAGACGCAAAATACATGTTTTCATAGTTTTCATTTGCTTGTGCAGCTCAGAGTAGAGTTATCTTCGAATATTTACTTAGCTCGAACATTGCCCTCGAGATCGACCTTCTTCGTGCCCTTCAACGCGCGATCTGCATCACGCACGATCACGTTTGGCGTATGTTGCTCGGCAGTCGTTTGAATCTCAAAGGTCCAAGCATACTGGCTCGCGCCCAAGTCAGACGGTGACGCAATGCGTATGCCCTCCGGAGTCATCTGCCAATCAATCTGAGCGGTGGAACCGAGCAATCGAACTCCTTGAATCTGATCTGTCGTCCAGCCAGCCGTTCCTGTAATGGTGAATGCCTCCGTGGGTTTATCTAGTTTGATCGCGTAGAGCTTAGTTCCGTTTGTGGTAAAGGCCAAATGCGCATCCTTCTGCTCGCTCACTTTCCAGTAACGGCTGCCATAAATAGCGGCACCATTAATTCGGAGCCAGTCGCCCATCGCTTGTAGACGATCAACTTGCGGCTGGGGAATGGTGCCATCGGCTTTCGGTCCGATGTTGATTAGGAAATTACCGTTGCGGCTGATCACCTCGATCATCTCGTGGATCACCCCCTGAACCGTCTTGTATTTATCACCTTCAAGATAACCAAAGGAGGTGCCAAAAGTCGTGCAGCTCTGCCACTTGGGACCGATGACCTTGAGCTTAAGGTTATCTTTTTCCAGACAGCCGACACCGTCAGGCCAGTTGCGGTTACCTCCCTTATTGTTCACATAAACTGGCTGCCCACGAGACGCTGCGTCATTCATGAAATCGGTAATCATTAGACGGACCTGATCATCGAAGTATTTGACCTCCGGACGTGCGATCCCCTGACGAACATTGTTGCCATCGCGTGTGTAAATCGGGAAGTCATCCATCCACAACATATCAGGCTGGTATTTCTCCTGAATTTCCTTCCAACGAGCCACATAGCTGTCGACAAACTCCTTGCTTGTTCCAAACGGTCCATAGAGCAATGCAGCTTCCGGCACGCGCTTGATTTCTTCAGCGATCGCGTCCTGGGGCACTGCGTCGACGACATACTGCTTCTTGGCGAAAAAGCTCTGGTGGCGCTCGCGGTGATAGGACGGCGCATATTTGAGCCCCTGCTTCTTGAGCGCCTTTCCTAGGTCACCTACCAAATCACGCTTAGGCCCCATATCGACTGCGTTCCATGGCGTTAAATCCGAGTCCCAGTTAGCCCAACCGTCGTGGTGCTCCGCAGTCATCACTACATAATGCGCACCCACTTCCTTAAACAGTTTGGCCCAAGCATCGGGATCCCAATTCTCTGCTTTAAACTCAGGTATGATGTCTTTGTAACCAAACTCCGGCGGAGTCGCCCCCCAGCGTTCCTTCATATAGGGGCGGTAATGCTTCGGGTCAGCATAAAACAACTTCGGAACATGCTCTGCATAGCCGCGCCCACCCTTGCGATAGCCGATGGCACTGTATGGCCCCCAGTGGATGAAGATACCGATCTTGCCGTCATCAAACCAGGCCGGCACTGGCATCTGTTGCAACGACTCCCATGAACCGTCGTAGGCTTGGCTCGTGGTATCCGCGTTTACATTGACTTGCGCGAACAACGTGAGCGTCACGAGCGAGAGTATGACCTTAGGTAATTTCATTTTAAATTCCCTTCCTTAAATTCAGTTAGCAAACGACAGCATCACTTTATCCAGGACTGGCTTTGACTGGTTGGCCGTTGTATCGGCCATTTTTACTTCGAACTGAAATCCGTAGCCTTTAGGTAATCCGGATAGATCCATACTTGCGGATGTTTTTTGCACCTGCTTGGCGAAGCCGGGCGTGTAGTCGTAGCTTTCCTTGACGGTTTGCCAATCGGTCCACTGGTCGACCTTAGCATCGTTGTCGGTATCCACACCGACGCGCACTTCGACCGTCTCCACCCATGGACCGGGGCTGACAAAATCAGAGTTCTGCTGAGTCGCTAAGTAAAAACGCCCCTCGGCAAAACACACATCGGGATCTGGATGCCCTCTGCCCACATGATTGAAAAAAGTAAAGGGCTCGTCCAAGCTAGACGATGTAAACATAGCCACGCTCATTGAGGTGCTGCCATGCTCGCCTGCAGGATCGTAGTCAGCGAAAAGATAATATTGCCCACCCACACTGATCGAGGCCCAATCCCCGTAAGCATTTTGTTCCGGAGTGTGAACCTCGTATTCAGCCGTGCTGGTCTTATAGTTCTCTGGGTCTTCTTTTTTCCAATGTGGATGCGTATAAGTCTTCATGACTCCAGTCGGCGTGGTGCGCTCATCCACCGCGGGTGCCAAGATCTGAAAGTCATTGAGCCCATCTGGACTCACAGCGTGCCCCGCCAATGGCGAATCCCATGCGTGGGTTCGAGCATTGATCGGATCCCAGTTTTCATAAATGATATGAAACTTGCCCTCCAGATCACGAATTATGGCACAGTCCGAACCATGTGACGGATCCTTAAAAGCCATTCCCATATTCTTACCCGGCACACCATCCGTTAAATCCTCGTCAATGTAGAGATGAGGATCTTGGTCATTCGGAAAGTCATAATAGAAATAGGCTTTTCCATCGACAAACTCTGCCGTGGTCATCCACCGCGAAAAGTTCTCAGTAATGGGTCCGTGGTGTACCCAATTGACCATATCGCGACTTTGCCAAGCATGATAGCCACCCAAACTTTTTTTGAGCCCGCCCGGTGCAGTAAATTCATTCGAGTTTCGCGTAGTCAACAATTCGACATCGAAGCCTTCCAGTGTCACCGACTCCGCTTCGAAGGGGGGCAATGGCGCTGCCGGAATCTCCTTATCACCTTCCTGCCCCTGCTGTTTTCCCTTCTTCACCGCGCTGCTCGAGCCTGACGCACGATATCTCGCAAACATCCAGTAATCATCCGGCCCGAGGCTCAAAAGCACTGGTGCATCCGCCATACTCGCAGTGCCGATATTCTCAGTCGGCTCCCAGTTCAACCAAGCGGGTGATTGCTCAAAGGTAATCGACTCAGCCGAGCGCTTCTGGTTGAAACGTTTAAGAGCGCTTTGAAAAGTCGCGGTTTCCGCCGTTGGCGAGGCCATACCATCTTTCAACTCAAGCTGATTGTGTGAAGCAATCGCCTGCTCCCAGTCCGCTTGTGTATCAATGGTCCATGCCTCGCCCGCAAGAGCTGAAGCGGAGCTCAGAAGTATCAGGGGTATCATTAGGGTATTTTTCATAATATATTACGATTCGGCTATGCACTTGAATCGTTCTGCTATCATACAGCCAAAATGGACTTCGCACCATCCCGAGTTCACGTGACGAGCGGTATTTAGGATAGCTCTAAATTCGATATATTAGTCGGACAACTAGGAGAGCATATCAAAAACATTGAGGTGTGAGTTTTGATAGACGTTGTCATAGGTCGGGGCGCGACTTGTTTATTATGGCCTTGGGTGCACGCCCGCCGATCCACAGCAGCTATCATGACGCGGGCTGAAGCCCCGCTCGCTCACGAAATCCGCATAAATGCCTTTGTTGGTAGAGCCCTTAAAGTCCTGACTCGGCAGAATGAGTGAATGCGCGATCTGGTGTACCATATAGATGAAAAACGGCTGTTCCTTCGACTGCCGTTCGATGAAATTAACGACTTCCCGGTTGTAGCTCTGCGTAAGCTCTTGAAACGAGACCTCCTTCTCGATCTCCCGATCACGAACCAGTGCCTGACCTGTGGCCTGGGATTGGTCGCCATAATTGTGAGGGCATCCATAATATGAATCGAATCCCTGATCCATCGGATGCGCCCCCTCCACATTGAATCCCAGATGCCATTTGCCGACGGCAAAGGTGCGGTACCCCGCCGGCTTGAGTAGCTCCGCGAAGGTAATCTCATCGGGATGCAGTGCATAACGCCCTCCGCTTTTAGAGTGATAATCGTTTCATTGTATTCAATTTATTGGGGGTGTTTGCTGAGCATTTCACAGACACCCGCAGGGCCACAAAAATTACCATCAATCTGAAACGGAGGATGGAAATCAAAGAGATTTGGGTAGGCTCTCGCGACATTTAGAAAACGATAAAACCAGAGCGCTTTGTCACCAGTGCCGCATCGCAAGCTCGAAGTAGAAGAATATCGCAAAAAAAATGTAAAAAATAAGCGTTCTCGCTAATATGACCACGAAAGTGATCCCCCATCTAACTCGGCTCGCTGTTCACTGGAATAAGTTAATGGCGCTATTAGCCTTGTCCTACTAGTCAGTTCAAACTTTCATAATCACTCACTTATGGCTACGCAACCCTCTCTCCCGATTAATGTTTGCATCATCGAAGACCATGCCGACTTCCGAAATACGCTACGCACGGCAATCGACCGAACACCAACACTCAGTTGTTTTTCCGCATTCTCTAATGCAGAAGATGCCTTTGAACATTTAAGTCAATCGTCGTCTCCTGACATTATTGTGCTCGACCTCGGCTTACCAGGAATCGATGGCATCGAGGCGATCCCCAGACTCAAAGAGCTGGCACCTGAGGCAAAAGTGCTGATTCTGACTGTATTCGAAAATAAAACGCGGGTATTCCAAGCACTGGGAGCCGGTGCGTCCGGCTATCTAATGAAAGCTTCGGGCATAAAGTCGATCATACAGGGCATCGAAGATGCTCACAATGGCATCGCTCCCCTCAGCGCCGACATCGCCCAAATGGTTTTTGCAACCTTTAGTGCGTTCAAACCACAAACGAACGAGGCCGAAATTTCCGAGCGTGAAGTCGAAGTGCTCCGCAAACTCGCCGATGGATCGACTCGGATCGAAATAGCGGATCAATTAAATATCAGCCGTCACACCATCGACAGTCATGTTCGCAACATTTATCGGAAACTACATGTGCACAATGTATCCGGCGCAATCACCAAAGCCGCTGCGATGCACATCATCTAGGCCATCAGCCAGCTCACAAGAAGCGAGTAGTATTTTTTACGAATCAACACTTGCCCAGCTCCTCGAATCCTATGCTTCGGCACACGCTTAACTACTTAGTATTGATGTTATCAGTACTAACGTCACTCCGGCTCGTCGCTGTCGACGAGATTAATATAGCAACGGAGGCGCATTGGAGCGATTCGTCGGTAAAGAATCCGGAATCGTTCGACGCCACAGCGAAGCAACTTGCTTGGGAACGCGAAATCGCAAATCGACTCCTAAAATCTTACCGCGAGAATGAAAACCGTCTGCGAGAAATCGAAGCAGAGCTCGACACTCTTCCCATTCCTTATGGTGGTGAACCCACGGGAAGCGGTGGCTACCTGACAGCATGGCAAAAATCCGCCTTAAAAAAAACGCAACTAAACTTCACTTGGGACAAAACGGCTACAATCGATGCGATCGCGCTCGTCCCCTTACGACTCTACCTCGGCGATGAGGCTGGCTTAACCGAAAATGCCTATTGGCCAGGCTCTATCAAAATACGAGCAAAAGTTAACGGAGCATGGAAAATTCTGGCAGAACTGAACGACTCACAACAGGAGATTCAAAACTCATTGCCAGAATTCGTCAGCTTTGATCCCATTCAGACCCAAGAATGCAATATTGTATTTAGCAATTTACCCAAGCGAATGGGAAACAATCAATATGCGGGCGGCTTCTCTGAAATATTCATATTCTCTACGAATGCCAATATTGCCCCACGGGCTAAAATTACTGTCAATAGCAGCCGTGAAGGCTACCGCGTCTTTTCACGAGATTACCTAACGGATGAACAAACACCACTAGGCCTGCCGGAAATCGGCCCTCGAACTGCTGGCGGCTTGGGCTTAACCATCGTCACCAAAGATCGCATCCATAGCCCTGCCAGAAGTTTTACGATCAAGTACCCTGAAGATCAGAAAATTGATGGTGTGCGCATCGACCCTGCAGTCATTTATAAGCCAGGCCAAGCGTTTCCGATTCGTTTCACGGTCCAACTATTGGATGCGGCACAAAATATTTTGCAAAGTAACGAGCGCTATCTGGACACTCCTTTCAGAAATCCAGGCTTAAACCCACACATTGTTCATTTTCCACCCACCACAGCACGTAGCGTGCGTTTAAACTTCATTGAATCCTCACAACCCACAGAGCGCTCCAGGCCCTGGATTCAAATTAGCGAAGTCACTCCCCTTTACCGAGGTGTTCCACTCCCTCGAACGGCCAAAATTACTGCAACCCAAGAGAACAAGCCCAGAATCGCGCAAGGCCTAAGCGATCCATTCGGCATTCAACTCTTCTGGTCCAATCAAGCTGCCTATGATGGAATGACCCAATCGGGCAAAATCCTCACTCACCGGGAGTGGCTCAAAGGGCTTAACTTACGCCTGCGCTTACTAGAGGAAAAGAGTCTTCTAACGGCCACACAAACAACTCTACTGCACAAAGTCAGAAATTACTCCTTAATGAGTACGATCGGTCTGACTTTACTAATTATCTTTTGTGCACTCTATCTGACGATCCATCACCGCATGAAAGTCAAACGTGAGATACGCGACACACGCGAACGCATCGCCAGTGATCTCCACGACGACGTGGGAAGTAACCTCGGCACAATCAACCTACACACCGAGTTCTTAATGGATCAAATTGAGGAAGCAGAGCTCACAGATCGACTCAAAGCGATCTTCAAACTCACTAAAGAAAGCGCTTTTGGACTAAGGGAAGTGCTGCACACAACAGCCCCACGTATCGGCCGAGCACAGAACATAGTTCCACACATCGAAGAACTCACCCAACTATCACTCTTTGATATCGAATATTCACTACAACTCGACCCTACAATTAATAAGACACTAACCTCTCCCCTCCTTCGGAAAGGCTTGTTACTCTACTACAAAGAGGCACTTTACAATATTCAACACCATGCCCAATGCACACAGGTCACCATCTCATTAAAGGAGCATCTTGGCAGAATAGAACTGAAGATCTCGGACAATGGAATTGGTATGAGCAAAGATCAACTAGCCGCTCCAAGCACGCTACGCACACTTAAACTACGTGCAAAAGACCTAAACGGCGCATTAAAAATACAATCGCAACCGAATCAAGGAATGACGCTTCGGCTTACAATTAGCCCTCGATAAGCTCTTATTCCTCGACTTTTGTAACATAATCCTGCCCCAAATCACTTTGCTCACAGGACTCACGCCACTGCGCCAAACTCTGGGCCATCTGTTGCACCAACACGGGATACGAAGCGACTAGTGATCTTCTACCTTGTTTTCTTCTTTTTCGGGTAGTTTGCCTTTGAGAGTGACTCCATCGGATCTCCGAGGCTGTCCATGCGATCCTCGAGTGATTGAATCATCATCTGCAGTCGTTCCGCGTATTCAGGATTCTGAGACAAATCATGCATCTCCTGCGGATCTTTCTCTAGATTGAAAAGTTTGACCTTCTTCAACTTAGGATAGGCAATCAGCTTCCAGCTATCCTGCAGCAGCATGCGCTGGGTATCAATGTAAGCACCGTAGATCGAATCGTGAATTTGCTCGCTGCTGCCATTCAACAAGGGAAGCACACTCTTGAAATCGATACCTTCGGGCACCTCTCCGCCGATGTCTAAGGCAGTCGCCATCGCATCCTGAATGTAAATGGGGGTGTCCAATTTTTGACCGGATTTCACCCCCGGCCCCCACACGATAAACGGTGCGGCCATGGCATCCTCATACATGTTCTGCTTCCCCACTAGGCCATGATGGCCCAGCGACAGTCCATGGTCTGATGTAAAGATAATCCAGGTATTATCCGCCTTACCGGACGCATCCAGCGCAGCAAGAATTCGCCCGATCTGCTCATCCATATGCGTAATCAGCGCATAATACTCCTGACGATTCACTTTCACCGCATACTCCGTCCGCGGAAAGGGCATCAATTTCTCATCGCGAATGATCGGCACTCCCTTATTACCCTGGTCCGCATATTGAGGCACAAAGTTCTCAGGCACTTGGATCCGTTCCAATGGATAACGCTCGATATATTCCTTGGGTGCTTGGCGCGGGTCATGCGGCGCATTAAAGGCCAAATACATGAAGAACGGACGCTCTTTCTTGGCTGCCATTTCGATGAAACCGACGCCTTCATCCGCCAAGACCTCGCTCCAGTGCTTGCCCCCCAGCCAATAGCCTCCCTTGCTGGTGTCCCAAGGCTTCCAGCCCTGCTCATAATCCGCGGCATTCCTAGGGCGGTTATAACCGCTGGGCGTTTGCTTCGGCATGCCAGCTCGCACAGTGCCTGTGTGATCAAAGACCTTCGGCACACTCACCTCCGGCACATGCCACTTGCCCGACATGTAGGTTTCGTAGCCTCGTTCAGCCATCAGCTGAGACCAGCTTTGAAGCGCTCCCTTCCCAATGGCTTGGCTGGCCGCTTCAGCCTGCCAAATAAATCGACCTGAATTCATGGAGGAGCGACTGGCGCGACAGATGGCGCCCGTCCAGGCACCCATATTGTAGGCCTTGCTAAAGCTCGTGCCCTCATTTGCCAGGCGATCCAGATTCGGCGTATCGATATCAATCAGACCATAGGCTCCGATCGCCTCATACACTTGATCGTCAGAAAAAATAAACAGGACGTTTGGCTTCGTCTCCTCAGCCTGAGCAACGAGCAAAAGGGATACAAAGGACAGAGTCCGAACTATTGTGGATTTTATGTTCATCAATTTACAAAGTAGAATAACTATTTAACTGCCACGGTTGGACTGTAGTGCAAATAGCCATTCACATCGATGACCATAAAGCAGTAAGCATTGATATCCTCAGGAATACTTGCACGCACGCTATAGCCATCGGCGCTAATGCTGGCAGGTTCACGCATGCCCGGAAGCTCAATATCACTGGGCTTGCTTTCGAAATTCCGATCCCGATGCTTCTGTCCCGGATTTTCCGGACGATAAATCACATAGGCTTTTTCAATGGCTGGGCCGGAAGGCTTGGTTGAGAGCGTCGCCTGACGACTGCCACGATCAAATTTGGAATCCCCTAAGTCCGCAGACGGTGTCTTTTTATCTGTGTAATTCGGATTCAAATAAGGGCCCTCCGCGTGATTGGCTACGAGCTCAGCTTCCAAGATGGCACTCAGGCGCTCGACGACTGCGCTGTACTCCGGATTCTGCGCCAGATCGTTCATCTCTTCGTAGTCGTTGCGCTGGCCATTCTTTTCCAATTGATACAGCTCGTAGTCGTTGGTGAAATAACGCTTATACAGTTTAAAATCACCGCTGCGGATCGCGGATTTCATGCTCTGCATGCTATTGTGCGGGAAGTGCCAGAACAAATAATCGCGCGCCTTCCCCGATGCATCGAGCACCTGCTTGGATTTGCCTTGCAGGACCGACGTAATATCGAGCCCGCTGAGTTCTTTCGCGTCCTTCGCTGCGATTTTTGCATCCGTCAAATTCAGGATGGTGGGGAAATAATCGAGTTGATTGATGAGGCCGTCAAATTGACTGCCTTGTGGAATCCCTGGCCCGGCAATCACCATGGGCACCCGCACGCCGCCCTCTTCGGAATGCTTTTTACCATATTTCAAGGGCGCGTTATCAGAAATGATTTCTTTGCCGTGCGTTTCCACGCCACCATTATCGGACGAGAAAAAGATATATGTCGTCTCGATCAACTTCTTCCCTGGATTGCGAGGATCGTCAGTCTTTTCCAGGTAGTCCACGATACGCCCGAGACTCCAGTCGACTGTGGTCACCATGGCGGCGAAATAAGGGTTCTGCTGCCCTGGCAAGGTCATGTCACCGGGTTTAGGCGGAAAGGGCTGACCAAATTTGTCGCAGTAATATTCGAGCAGCTCACCGTTGCGGGTTAAGACCGGCCAGTGAACCATCCAATGGCAGAGATTCAGGAAGAATGGTTGCTCGCCGCTCTCGTCGATGAATTTTAAGGCCGACTCGGTTACTTCATCGTAGGGATAGGAAATGCCCTCGGGCTTCTTCTCGCTGAACGGGGGATACTTCTCCTTACTGAGTGGATACTGCTTATCCTTGGCCGTCGCAAAACCTTTGGTGCGATCCCCCATGCCGCGATGGGGACCACGGTCCTGATTGACCACATCAAAGCCGTAGCTGGCAGCGTTTAGTCCGACGTGCCATTTGCCGGAGTGCCCGGTGCGATAGCCGTTGGCCTTCAACGCGTCCGCCAAAGTTAAAATATTGAGGTCCAAATGCCCCTGCAGATAAGGCTCCAGCAAGGGATCGCTCTTTTTACCGCTGGTCAATGCGCCCAAGCTGACATGCGTCAGACCAATCTTAGCGGGATGCTGCCCGGTAATAATCCCCGCACGCGAGGGTGAACAAGTCGGTGCGGGCGAATAGCCCTGGGTGATATTCATGCCAGATTCAGCTAGCTTCACGATGTTCGGCGTCTCAAACGCGCAAGGGTCGTCCACATCGTTGAGCTGCACATCTTGCCAGCCCAGGTCATCCACATAAAAAATGATGATATTAGGCCGCGGCGCAGCAGTTAGCGTTGTCGTCAAGAGCGCGAGCCAAAGGCCGCACAAACATAGAATCAAATGCTTGGATTTCATAACTTTATGCGTTTAAGACGCCAGCACACGGATGTGCAGGTGTCTATTGAGGAATTAGGGTGCCGGATTAACAGCTTATTGTTAATGCAAAGCAGAGCCCTAATATAGCAGATCGAAATCACATTGTGTATCCATAGTATACGTGAGGTGACGTAAAAGTGTTGATATACCTTAGTAGTAATTTAATCCTCCAAATAGACGTGTTTTTGCTTCATCTCACCGATCGCGAATGCCTCCACGTACCCATCCACAAAAGCCGCATTCCCACGATCACCATGCCTGGTGCTAAAGCCAATATAGGCTGAATCAGGCAACAAATCCTCTGCAGTGCTCGGGTTATAAACCCCTGCTCCAACCGATATAAAATAATCATTCCCCCTGCCCTTTCTGGTCTCTGGTTGCGTCGTCTCTGCCAGCAAAATCGTCTCACTTGGACGCTGAACATTGATTAATTTAGTCGGCGGAGCGATATTCCCCTCAAAGATTCGCTTTTGATCTTCCGCTCCGACATAAGACGCGATCTGATAGATCCAAACAATCTCGCCAGCCACATCAGAATAAAGACTAGCTTAGGGATCACTACACGCACTCGCGCAGGCTTATTTCCAATCGATGCTCGCGGACCAGGTTTCCAAGTCGACAAAGACCGAAGCGTGCGCGAAGTCACGTGTATATTTCCAGCCATTGCGTTGCGCATCCCCCAGCGGAGGGCCCAAGGGTTTATCAAATTCCGGATAGGTGACAAAGGTGCCGGTATCATTCCCCTGATAGCTCCAAGTATAACAGAAATATGAATATGCTTCCGCGACCAGTAGATAGCAGGCCAACGGGAATGTAATAGCTTCGCGCGCCATTTGTATGCGTTCCTCGCGCGATATCTGCATAATTTCCTTATCCCGCCAATCAAAGCCCGGCCACGCTTTGATCACTAACAGCTTACCAGACTTGGCGATGGCCTGCAGCACCTCAATATCTTCGGCCAGTGCCTCTTTCTTGCCAGGTTTAGCGCTGACAAAATGCTCTTTCATCGCGCCATCCGTCACCTGCAGGAGTCTGGCACCGACATTCTCAGGGTCCATTGAAACACCATTCTGAATGAGAATGCTAGATGAGCCGACTTGGCGACGCGTCTCCTCGACCATCGCGCAGAGCCCATTATTCAATGCTTCAATCTTTTCGGGCGTCAGCACCTTGCGCCGGCGATGATTACTAAACTTGCCGATGGCATCGATAAACACACCGTCAGCCCCCAACTCGTGCACGGCTCTGCTGGCTGTGTCCGACCACCAACGCTGAACCTCCGGCTGTGACAGATCACTGAACGTACTGCTGAAAATACGCAGAAGTTCCCCGTCCTTACTGAGCAGTTCGCCGTCCTGCGGAAAATCATCGATCGCATCATATCCGCCGATCTTTATGCTGGAATTCCAGTAGAACAGCACCTTCGCCTCCGGGTTGCGCTTTTTGATTTCATCCACGGCAAGCGCGAATCCCTTCTCTGTGCTGCCGTGCTTCCGCTTAGCGTGACCTTTCTCAATCGTGATTAAATCGAAATTTTCAGCGAGAAAATCCAGTTGTTCTGGAGTAAAATCATCCGACATATTTGCCAAATGTGCATAGACAGGAACGGTATCCCAATCAAACGGGACATTCTGCGCAGCACTCACGAGCACAGAAGACGGCAAAAGCAAGGCTAAGGAGATCTTCAACAATTTCTTCATAAATCAACTTTCTATGGGGTGTTTGTTCCTAGATTCACTTCGATCTGATCATTAAAAGCGAGCACATCCTACCCTTTATGCGATCGCCACTCTCTAACATTCATCATTGGACGTTGGACGTTCGATGTTCAACGTTCCCATGCCCACCGCTGGCTTGCTTCTTAAAAATCGGTGTTGCGATGAAAAGCATTTAGCTAAACTACGTCAATGGCGCAGCCCGTCACAAACTAAGTCAATGACGCACCACAAAGGTAATGACATGACCCGAATGGCACGGACTTAAGCGGTTCGGGCGGTCAGAACGTAGGGGCGCGACTTGTCACGCCCGCATCAGCCCAGTCGCTCGGAGGCTAGATTCCAT
>NZ_JARXHW010000140.1:0-1417 GCF_031127805.1 Thalassobacterium maritimum
TTGGCCTCTGGTAATAGTTCTTTTCATTATTCATATATTAGTTCTTACTATAGTGGACTTTAACCACATTTACACCGTGCCCATGCTGGGCACACCCCAGGCAGTGGTATCAATTCCTTTCGCGCTCCGCGCTACAGTCTTGATACACTTTGACGTTCTCAGAAAGTAAATGAAATGGCTCATCACATATATCATCTTCGGGATCGCAGTATGCATCGTATGTGGGCGAATCGCAAAGAAGAATGGAGTGAGCACACCCAATGCGAGTTACTTGGTGTTGTTCGATGGCTTCGGACTACTGCTCTTTGCATTCTGGCCTGTAATTGTGCCCTTCTGGGTATGGACGGAAATATCAGCCAAGAAATTGAGAGAACAAGATAAGGAAAGAAAACGAATCGACGCGGAACAGAAGCTTACTAATCCTAACTATGGACTTTCAATGGATGAGCAAATCGACAAGCTGAGATCCATCCATAACGAACTGAACAAAACTAAATGAGAACCAGTCACTAGACTCAATGTCGCTATCGCGCCATCGAGTCAGCTCGACGTTCTGCAAAAAAATGAGAAAGATAAAAATCATTGGGTTCGCTCAAGTAACCGACGACGATGACAATTTCATCTCTGCTCCAGAGATACTAAAGAAATTGGATGGCATTGTTTACGACGATGAATTTCAGACCGACTACATCGGAGGCTCCGATGCAGAAAACACTCTCGAAGAAAAGCTATATCGAAGCGGAAACATGTATTTTCATTTCCAGCCAGGAGAGAATTATCTGAGGGTTGAATCGATCTTTGACCTAAAAGAAGAATTAACGAAAGAGGAGATACAGCTTTTGGTTGAGAACACCCTTGGGCAATGGAGCGATGGCATGGGCGAGAATTTCACTTCCGAAAGTCTTACAAAATACGGATATTCAATCATGTGCCTAGACCGAGAAGACATTCAGAATGAATCATACCCACATATCATACTAGAATAGCAGAACCATTCGCTTCTGGACAACGTCGCTAACGCGCCGCGCCAGAGCTCGACGATCTACAAAGAAGAATGAAACCAATCTACAAATTCCTTCTAATTGCACTGGCAATACTCGTGGTCATCCAATTCTTGGGTATTCTAGCCGTAAAAAATATAAAAGTTGAAAAGACAAGTGAGGTCACAGAGCATTCGCCAGATCAAATAGAACGAACAGACGCACTCATAAAACAAATCGAATTAGATCACCCAGAAATGACCAGAGATGAGCTAGAACTGTCAGCAAGCAGAATCCGGAAGACCGAAGAAACCTTAGCTAGACGAGAAGCACAGAAGGTAGAATCGGGTAGACGGGAGCATTAACTCTCCCGTCCCCCACATCACCCCCGATTCGCTATGCTCATTCCCCTTCGGCGGGACTGACAGCGGCCATAC
>NZ_JARXHW010000141.1:0-1411 GCF_031127805.1 Thalassobacterium maritimum
CTCTTCCATGAGAAGGTTTTCTAAGTAAAGATCAAAAATTCATTTTTGCTGAGTGTTTATCGCTAATTTTGTTTGTAATATTGGATAAACGGAATCGCGCTTCCATTCGCAGTCTAGTTATAAGGCTTTGAGCCTCGCTGCACGATTGATTCCGCTTTCTGTTTAAAAGTTATTGGGGGCTGCTATCTACGTTACGCATTCGTTGATGCTGAGAACTGGCCGCAGTGACCCCGGAAAATTCGATTTGGTTTATCCATAAAAAATTTATGTTTAGTTCATGCAGTCTCTTTACTCAGAGGCGACGGACTGGGCACATTTCGTAGCGGATCGTAAGGCTGTCCAGTTTTCCATAGCATGAGCATCAGCACGGCCAGTTTGCGGGCGACCGCAATCACCGCTTTTCGCTTCGCTGACCTACCTCCTTTAGCTGCCAGATTCAGTCCATAGCTACGCAGGTCGCAGTCTGGTCCGAAGCTTCCCATAATATATTGGGCGCATTGCACTAACAATCGACGCATCTCTCGATTGCCAGCTTTGCTGATCGGGAGTTGCCTATCGCTCTGTCCCGATTGATCACGCCGGGGCACTAATCCAAAGTAAGCACCCACGTTACGAGGATCCTCAAAGCGTTCGGGTTGGCCGATCGCCAACACGAAGCTCAAAGAAGTAATCGGACCGACGCCTCCAATCTGCTCTAGAAGCTTAGTCTCTGGGTAATGCTCTGCGGCGGTCTTAGCGATTTGCTTGTCCAGGGCTTTAATCTGCGAGTTCAATCCTTCGATGGCATCAAGAGACGCTTCCAAGGTCTCCAGCAAGGGCATGCCCTCGAGTTCCGCACGACAGCGGCCAGCAAAATACGGCGTCGAGCATCCAGAGATACGCACACCTAGGGATTTGAGGGAGAAACGTATGGTGCTGATGATGTTTACCCGCTGGCGAACCAAGGAGTCACGTAGGGTAATACTCAAACGGTGCAACTGGCGTGCCTCCGATCCATGCTGGATCGGGCTCAGCAGTTCGGGGTCCACCCGTGCCAGCTTTGCCAGCATACGGGCATCATATTCATCGCATTTGCGATCGTTCTGGTAGATCGCACGCAGCTTCCTGGCATTCGCGACAAGACAGCTGCAGCCGCTCGATTCGAGCAACCGGCTAATCCACGGACTATGCGTGCCCACCTCGATCGCGAAAAGAGCGCCGCGATGTTCATGGGCGAATTTGGACAAACGCTCCTTATTATTAGCTACCGTTTTCTCGCAAAGGATATTTCCGGTCTTGTCAGTGATGCAAACATGATGTTTCTTATCGCCGAGGTCGACGCCGATTATCGTTCTGTATTGTTTAGTTTTCATAGACGAACAAGATCCCAGATCGCTGGCGCGACCTCAAACCTTCTCATCCCATCTACGTT
>NZ_JARXHW010000142.1:0-1407 GCF_031127805.1 Thalassobacterium maritimum
CTCCACGCGTTTCAACCGGCTGCGTAAGGAACGCGGCCACGTATTCCAGAGGCGCTACAAGGCGATCCTGCTCGGATCGGAGCGGCCTCTGCTCGCACTGGTGGACTACGTCCACCTGAATCCGGTAAGGCCAAGATCGTCCGTGAGCTGCGCACCCACACGACGGCCGGCAACCCCTGGATTGCCAAGCGGCTGAGCATGGGACACCCTTGAAGGGTGACAAACCTGATCCGTGAGTATTCAAAATGAGAAAATATTTAAATTTTACGTTTGCCCCCCCTCGTATCTGCTTTGACCGGCAACCCCTAGGACAGGCCAAGTTCGACACTAGGCATTTTTACACCGAGGTGAGCATCAAGCAGCTATAGGAAGTCCACGCCGACGCATCTGGGCAAGCTAAAAGGAACTTGAAGAAACTACAGATATCGTCATGTTAAACAGCATGAACGCCGCCCAAGTTATCGAAGAAATCGACGCTTTGCCTGCCGAGGAGCAGTCCAAGGTAATCGCACACCTGCACCAAGTGCAGGAAGAGCGCTTCCATGAAGAGCAGGTGCTTATAGCCGAGCAGCGTCTTGAGGATCTCGACAATGGCTTAACGGACACCGTTTCGCATTACGAGGCGATGCGCATGATCCGGCAAGCTTAGGAGATGCAAATCCGGCACCTTAATGAAGCCGTTGCTGATGCTCAGCGGGAAGTGAAGTTTTGGCGTGAGCAGGAGCCTGGGCTTGAAAACGAGTTTGCAAGGAAACTGGATGCGGCGATCCAGACAATCAGCCTCTCTCCGAACGGCTACGTGAAAGTATCCCAAAAACGTGAGCTTCGCCGCTTCTACGAAAAGCGTTTCCACACGCATATCCTTTACGAGTATCTGGCAGACGAAGACCTGCTTCAGATCGTGCGCGTCTACAATGCCCGAATGAATCCAATCTGGTTTATTCCGAAGGGGTAGAAATTTATCTTCCTGCCCGCTTTGCCGTCTAGCTTTAGCGGCACCGGGCCAGGGAGGGGGCAAACGTAGAATATAAACATTGATTCTTCGAGCAGCGTCGGTTTTCCCTTTGTCATGGCTCGCAAACAGCGTATCGAGTACCCTTGGAGCGGTCTACTATGTGATCAGCCAGAGAAATTACCGCAAGGAGTCGTTCTTGAAGGCGAACACGGGTGAAGCGTTCGAAGGCTGCCTATTTAAAGCGGTGGAGCGCTGCGGGTGGAAGTTACACGCCTATGTGATTATGAGTAATCACTATCATTTGGCCTTGGAAACGCCGGAGCCAAACTTGGTCGAGGGGATGAAGTGGTTACAAAGCACTTTCTCCACGCGTTTCAACCGGCTGCGTAAGGAACGCGGCCACGTATTCCAGAGGCGCTACAAGGCGATCCTGCTCGGATCGGAGCGGCCTC
>NZ_JARXHW010000143.1:0-1399 GCF_031127805.1 Thalassobacterium maritimum
TCAGACTCGCCAGTCCCTGCGGGAACCAGGCGAGATAGTCAATGCGAGTTTACCCGTCAGTTTTGCGACAATCATTTGCACGATTGACCTCGCAGACTCGCATCGACTACTCTTCACGATCGACGAATGAATATGAAAGTTAAACTCCTAGCACTCTTACTTCTGGTCGGCCCGCTGTTTGCAAATAGCGACATCCAATCCGAACGGGAAGCTGTAGAGCTTATGCAGGAAATGCCGAAGGCCCTAAACCAGAAGGTAGCAAAAACAAAAAAAGAATGCTTGGAGTATTCAAAATATCTCAAAGAAGAAGCCATACCATTCATTGTCAGCCTGAAGGCTTTGAAAGAGAACGAAGCGAACTACACTCTAATCATGTATGATAACTTGCTGCTTCTGGCACTCTACGCAGATGTGGCCTTGGATAACTTGAACGAATACTTGTCTACCCTAGAAACCGAATACTTTACCGATGATAGGTCATACGCATTTGTGATGAAATTCTACGGGTTCAATAGCGCATTACACCGAGAGGCCGATCGGTTCATCGGGCAGCATTATGATTTTTTAAAAGAAAAACAGATCACCAAAGAATACAGCAGTAAGCTTAGCCGAATCCCTGAGATATTAGAGAAGCTAGATACCCTGAACATCAGGTATTCTAAGCATCTAGTTGCACAACCAAGAGTCGAACCCTGAAGTTATCAATCGCGCGCAGCCGCGTTGATAACTGATTGTTGAACAAGCCCGCACTAAGATGACCGCGCTCTATCGCTTATGCGGAAAGCTTTCAACGCAGTCCTGGAGCGGGATGCGACACTGTTGGGTCAAATTGAAAGACCGACTTTGCAACGGCAGGCATGCGGCTTCTTTGGCGGGACGACCAAAAGCCGCATCGATCGGAGCGATGCACCGCTTGAGGCTGTCTATGCTCGATCGGATATCAAAAATACGAGTCAAGTCTTGCTCATTGGCCAAGCGCAAGCAGGTCAGGCCTGATAAAGCGTCACTTCGAGAGCTTCGTTTAAAAAGTTCAACGGTCATGATTCGACATAGAGTAAAGCGGAGCTGAGCGGCGGGCCGCGTGCGGGGAGGATTTTACGCAAACGCTGCATCGGCGGTTCGCACTGAGGACAACACACAGGCACTGGTTCAGCTTCGATGACAGGCACTGGCGCCTGATTAACCGACGAGGCCGCCAGCTTTTGATCATCGCGCAGGTAGATCAAGTAGTCCAGCACCTGACGCTCCGACAAGCGACGCAAACCAGCCCCGTCAGGCTGGTAATGCTCCCCGAGACGCTCCCACCTACGCCAAGGCTACGGCGAGGCATGCCACCCAACGAAGGTAGGTCTCACGACTGCGAGGCGAGTAGGCTTTACTATGGACATGCGCATAGAAC
>NZ_JARXHW010000144.1:0-1334 GCF_031127805.1 Thalassobacterium maritimum
CTCGGTGATGCTGCGCCGTCGCCGCGACTAGTGCATACTAGCTTATTCTTTTTCCAAAAAGTTTCCAAGTCCTGCTGGGCTGGGAAACTTTTTTTTTACTTATCGGCGCGGCGGAGGACTTCTGCACGGACATCACGATCTATAACTGCCGCTTCCAGTATGCGGACGGCAGCGCGTTACTGGGTGATTTTGTCGAGAATATGCAGATCGTGAACAAGCTTTTTCATCAGATCGATTATGCCTGTGTGAACAATGACTGGGGTCCGCAAGAGCCCTTCAGCCCGAGTAGCTCCATCCGTATCAATAAAGCCAGGGGCTTTTGTATCATCGAAATACGCTATCGATGACTGGCAATGGCTTTCGCGTGAAAGGAAGTTACTATGAAGTGTAACCTACGGCAGCAGAAACGCGGAGAGAATCATGTATACACGTAGTAGGTGATTCAAGCCGACTCTGGTAGCATAGGTTTCCATTCTAGTTATACTCAACCTCCATCTATATATGAAAAATCGCACAAAGCTTCTAATCAGTGCCGCCAGCGCTGTTCTAATCTCTTCGCAGGCCGTCACGGCACAGACCTTGTTTTTAGACGATTTCGAAAACGATAATCTGGCCACTGGTGGTGTTGATACCGTCAACGCTGGCTTCCAACTCGTCAGTAATAGCACTCGCGGCACTGGGACGGTCGGTGAGTCTGGTGGCCTTGCTACGATTGCGACGTCTGGCACCAGTTTTGATAATACGGGCATCGTCAGCATCAACAGTTTCGATACTTCGGCGCTAACGTCCTTTTCCGCCACTTGGGTGGTTGATTCGCAAACGGCTCCAGGGGCCACTCTTGGCACGGAACTTCTTATACAAGGAGGCACCAGTAACGGCACTGGGGATGGCAGCGGCTTTCGGACAGGGCCAATATTCAACTTTAGTATAGGCGATGATGCCAAATGGAATCTGACTGCTAATGACGGAACCAACAACGCAGCGCTCGTTAGCAGTGGTAATTTGGGCACAGCTGCTAGCGTTTCCGATGGTTACGCTTTGACTATGAACTTAAATGTCGCTGGCTGGACCGTGACTAGCTCGGGGCTCAGTAATAATATCTCTCAAAGCGGAAGTTGGACGGGGGATGTTACTTTTTCCGATTTCCAGACGAACCTTTATGTAGCTGCCATGATTCAGGCAAACAATAATAACGTGTCCCGCACGCTCAACATTGATTCGATCACGGTCGCGGTTCCCGAGCCAGGCACCTATGGATTGTTGGCTGGTTGCTTTGCGTTGGGCTCGGTGATGCTGCGCCGTCGCCGCGACTAGTGCATACTAGCTTATTCTTT
>NZ_JARXHW010000145.1:0-1306 GCF_031127805.1 Thalassobacterium maritimum
GGAATCTAGCCTCCGAGCGACTGGGCTGATGCGGGCGTGACAAGTCGCGCCCCTACGTTCTGACCGCCCGAACCGCTTAAGTCCGTGCCATTCCGGAGTGACCCCTTTTTTTTTGAGCCCCGATTCTCCTCCTATTTAAATGTGAAACCGCTACCGGGCTTTCCGACAATGATTTCACCATGTATGTCGTTTTCAAGCATGTCCCTCGTAGAAGCTATCTTTAGTTTAAGCGAGTCAGTCGAGCTGTGAACTAGGCGATTCGTCATCAACATATCAACATCAGCCATAATTTTCCCCTTCTTAGGCTCCTTGTAAACGTGCTTCAGAACAATGGGATACTCGCTTTGCGCGCCAAAATAAAAACTCACGCCTCCACAACGGGTATGTATGTTTAAGGGAGAGCCTTGAGCTGCTACACCCATTCGTTTATAAGACGCATGTTTGCCCTCGCGTTTGAATATGTCGTATCCCGGCTTTCGAATAATCTCTTCGATGCCTGCAGCCATTGTGGAATTATAAATAGAATGCTTCACCGGGACGCTCCATACCTCCATTTTCCAGTTTATGGTTTCATACTTATAGTAACGGCAAATGAAGCCACCAGCGGTACTCAGCTGGCTCTCCACTAAACAGCTCTCCAAGGCTTTCTTCGCCCTCTCCACATGCAAATCAAGCCTACTTATTTGACTAACTGTCGAATCAAATGGGTCCCTCATTCCATTATTATAAGAGATTCCTGGACGAAGTAGCGTCGCACTATTCTTTTGCCGATCATATAAGAATATCCACTGTCCATCTTCATTGATATAACAGCCCTCATCCTTGTGTTCATAATATTTATAGGCATCCTTCCAATTTTCGGAATCTCCAATCTTCCATACTATTTCAGATTTAACTGCATACTTATCCAAACGAATCGCAGACTCTAGATCTGGCAGGTGATCGAATATGTAATCACGATCCGACTCCACCAATAGGTCAGGAGACAGTGTAACGTCACCACTCGTATCGCGTCGAATTACGATCTGAGTGCCTTTAGTTGCAATCAAGGTCCCTATAATCGTACGACCATCTGCGCCACTTGTCCAAGTTCGACTTTCAAGCCCATGAGAAACTTGCAAGGATACCAACATAATCAACAGGACGGCGAATAATCGTGTTACTTTCATATTTATCGATTCATAAAGAGGGGAAATGAAGTGGTTACAAAACACTTTCTCCACGCGTTTCAACCGGCTGCGTAAGGAACGCGGCCACGTATTCCAGAGGCGCTACAAGGCGATCCTGCTCGGATCGGAGCGGCCTC
>NZ_JARXHW010000146.1:0-1255 GCF_031127805.1 Thalassobacterium maritimum
CTTGTGCTTCTCTAGTGATTGATTTGTTATTCAGGTCTTTCACAATGGACTTTCACCATATAAGGTTATCAACATGCCGGGCATACCCAGTCGTGGTGAATCAACTCCGTTACGCGCTCCGCGCTTCACTACGTGTTCACACTCGACGATCTGAGGAAAAAATGAAATGTCTAAAGCTGGAAGCCATACATTAGTCTACAGCTTCATTGCGCTATTTGCTTTGATCGGACTTCTTGCAGCATTTAGTGGGTCGGCAGGTATTTGGCTGCTCCCCTGCCTCATTGTCGGGTTTCTAGTAATTTGGGTTACAATGAACGTTTTTAGACCTAAGGAATAAGAAAAGAATGAAATGAATCTTGAGCATCACAGATCATTCGGACACGTTAGACGAATGAACCAGTTCAGATCCAGACGGAGCTGGTCAACCCCATTTACGCGTCTGATATTCGACAACCACTTAGACTACTAAATCCGCAGGCTGGGTTGCCAGTCCTTCACGATCTACAGAAAGAATGAAAAGTCTGTTCATCACATCAATTTTGACCCTACTAACCTTCCAGCTTTATGCCTACGATAGTGAAGAATTGAATGCTGACGTAAATACGGTAGCTAAAGTCATTTCTGAAGATAGCCGAAATAGCGTCGTATTATTTTTGGTTCACGGCGATAGTGGCATCTCAGGAAAAAAACCGCATGGCAGTGATGATTGCAAAAAATGCAATCAACGGAATGAAAAGAGAAGGAGTCGAGCATGATGCATTGATTCGGCTATTAGGACGAATGATGTCCAAAGATGATGCAGCGATCGATTCTCGAAGATATGCTTATTCGAGACTGCGGGCATTCTCCGATAAAAGCTCATTAGCGAAGAAAGAGATCGAAGATGCTAAGAGTATAATCCTTAGTCGCGACGATGATCCCATGAAACCTACAATTGAAAAGTAGATCCAGACGCACCTATCAACTCTTTTCGCGCTCCAGGCTTCGCTCTTCGAGCTACGCCTGGCAAGCCGCGCTTCACTCGCGATAGTGCTCCACGATAGACGAAAGAAATGAACGAGACGACAAAAACGATGGCTATTGACTCGGGAACCTTCCTTGTCCCGGTGGTAATCAACTTAATCGTTCTAGTCATACTGATCGTCATACCAGTAATGATTGCACGGTGGTTCGTGGTAAAAGAAAGAGAACGAAAAGAGCAGTTAGATAGAATTGAATCGAAGCTTGATCAGATGAAAAATTGAAGATCACAAAG
>NZ_JARXHW010000147.1:0-1236 GCF_031127805.1 Thalassobacterium maritimum
AAGTCATAAGCTTGTTTGGCAACGGATGGATACGCGCTTCAGCAAACGCTACCTGAGGTCACTATAGGATCAAACATTTTTAGAAATGGTATTACCGTGAATGCTCCGGCGAAACATGCCCAAAAGACTAAAGCTAATACGTGCTGCTCAATACTGATATAATAGTATTCGTTTGCTTTTTCTTTGAATCCTAAAGCGATGGCTAGGGCTAAGGATGGGATCCATAAAGCAGTCACTCGGAAACATTTTTTCACTTTTTTGTAGATCGATGAGGCCAGGCACCCAGCCTGACGAGTGTGTAGTTCAAGTGATTCTCAGATTGTCGGGCGGGTTACATGGGTTGACCTGTGCCGTCTGGTTCGGTCTCCGGCTCAGTGGGGATTTTTGTGTAGAATGCCCTGACAGTATTCTTAAGGCCTTGCCACTCTTCAGAGTAATAGGATGCTCCCCAACTGCCCAGCAAAGTGCTCTCCCTGAGGTTCTCTGGCATTGCTTTTTTCTTTTCAACGAAATCGATGCGAGCGTTTAGAATCGCTGCCTCGTATCCAAGTATATCGTGCTGGTCAGACTTTACGTGGAATTCTTCGCTTTTCTTTTCGAGCAGGCAAACGAGCTTTCGGCCTTCTTTGATGATGTCTGAATTCATTTCTTACCGAACGTAGAGATGTCTCAAGACTGAAGCGCGGAGCGCGAAAGGAATTGAGACGATCGACTGGTTAGTGCTTCTTCTTGTATGTTCGTGGGTCCTTCAATGACTCAATCAGTTCGCTGATACCTAGCTTCTCTGTATTCTCTTTCAGTTCCTTTTGAGTAAGCGGGCCGGCAACACTGGGAGTTTGGGTGTCTAAAATCCAATATGAATAGTTCCCTGATGGAATCATGTAGGTCTTCTGTTCCTGGTCCGGAGTTAGGTGGTCTCGTTTTGCTAGAATATATCTCGAATCCCAAGCAATCTCGACAACTTTCTCTTCAATTATCGGAGTTTCCTTACTCCATCCACCATAGGGGACGACAATGACTTGGTGGGCTGATGATCTAGAGAGGATGTATCCACCGCAGAGTTCTAGATGATAATCACTAGACCCTGCAAAGCCTGATAGGAGAAGTGCAAATGGAATTAAGAGTGCTCTTTTCATTTTCACTAACGTGGAGCACTATCGCGAGTGTAGCGCGTAGCGCGAAATGAGTTGATAGGTGCGTCTGGATATGCTGCCGCCCTTGGTCAGGTGGATTCCG
>NZ_JARXHW010000148.1:0-1235 GCF_031127805.1 Thalassobacterium maritimum
ATTTAGAAAAAGTTGGGTTAAGGACAGCACCACCATGCATATGATTGCTGTTAAATAGCAGCGCTGACGATTTCTTTTCATTCGATTACTGAACGGTGAGGAGTCTCAAGGAGTGAGCGAGGAACGAGCGAACAGAGTTGAGACCTCCGACTGGATCGATACTTTCCTTTCCGGGGCTAAAGATACTCCGATTGCTCCGTCCATGTAGTCTGGAATAAACATCCGAACCCTAGAAAGGGCTAAATACTCATAGGCATGTAGCGAACCCGCAAGAGGGCTGGGTATGAGAAACCATGCATGCGTTTCCTCTGTCGTGATAGCTTTATACGTTTTCGAATAATAACGCTCAGGAATTAGGATTCGATATCTCGCTTTCTTTTTTCCTTGAATTTCGACCTCATCATCTGGCCATTGGTGCCCTTTCTGAAACTTCACCGCACCGTCCACAACTAGATAGGTGTATAGAAAGGTATCTTCGTGGAAATCTACATCTGGATGTTTCGATTCCCTGATTACTTTAATTTTTTCCAAGATATCTCCGGAGAGGCGGCCTTCGACGATAAGGTCAGAGTTCTCATACATACCACCGAAGTCTTTATCACTACCAAATGCGACGACAGGGAGTAGCGCGATGACTGTGAGTAGGAATTTCATTCTTTCATCGATCGTAGAGGGGATGCATAGATGAGCGCAGCGAAATCTATTGTCATCTCCCGACTTGTTCAGTCGTTGATTTCCGCATTCGGCTCGAATAATCCGATTAGGTGGCCTATGCTGATTGTGGTTATTGCTGGGTGCATATCAATTTCACTATCTGTAGTAGAACTTGCAAACATACTGCAACGCTCGCTACCCACGCAGCAATGCGAGCAGACTTCGCCGAATCTCGACTCTCTGCAATCGAATCCATGTTTTCTTTGTGGTTCCATTCGGCCTGCCTTGAATCAATCATGCGACAAATGATTTCCGACATCCGACTTGCTTTCATTTGGTTTATTTCGTGGCTTTCCGTTGCTGTGGCTAAGCCAGATAAGTATTTTCTCAGCTCTTCGACTTCTGCTGTGTAAATATGGCCATTTGCGAAATCGCGACATGCAGCATCGTAATCGTATTTATTTTCGGTGCTCATTTTATTTTACTGATTAAGGTAGAACTGCCCGTTACCGGGCAGTCCCCTTGCAGATCCCTGCGTGCGGTATTCCCGCACAGGGCTCCTCAGTTGAGTCGCGCAGTGG
>NZ_JARXHW010000149.1:0-1216 GCF_031127805.1 Thalassobacterium maritimum
CTCCCCGACAGATATCATAGCCCTATAGTCTTATGGACATTTATAGTCATGTTGACCATCTTCGGGCTAGACTTCATCCCCAAACCATGAGCAGATCCAGACGCACCTATCAACTCCTTTCGCGCTCCGCGCTTCAGTCGCGATAGTGCTCCACGATCTACAGAAAGAATGAATCTGAAGCGACCAACTAACATTTTAGCCTTAATCGCGATAGGCGTGGGCTGCTGGTGGACTGGCTTAACTCTTTTTCAGCCCATATCTCGCATTTGGGCGACTGGCGCATCCGACCCGATTCCTTGGCTAGGCCTTTTCATAATCCCAATGATGCTTATCCCTGGAGCGATGGCGCTTTTTTACGGCATCGGTCTATTGAAAGAAGTAACCAAAGAACGAATCAAGGGAAGTGTCGGAGCTCTTGCTATTTTTGGAGCATTTTGGGCTGCGGTATACGTAGAGAAGTTCCTACTCCCAGAGAACAGCAATATGCTGTCTCTCCTTATAGCATTAGCGATCATCGTTCCGCTTTACGTATTCATCTCCAAGCGACTATATTATTCAGAGCAGCTCGAAGTTTCTGGGCGTGGTGAATTCATCGGAAAAGGTATTCTAACTTTGATCGCATGGATGATTTGGCTCTCATTGAGCGAGTTTGTGCGTGAGTATGCTCCAGTAAAAGAAGGTTATACGCACATTAAAGAAGAGCCGTGGGACACGCTCGGATTCATCGCGCCAATCATTATCGCATGGGCATTCTACAAGATTGCATCCAAGGCACTAACAAAATCGAAGGTAGATCAAGGCGGCATAGTCAACGACATTACGGCTCCGCCTCCATGTCGCGACTAGCCTTCACGATATACAAAAGAAAGAAGATAAGGCACTCTTCGTTGTTAAGGATATGTTTGAGATATCCAGGCGTGGCTTAGTTCTTGTTCCAGGAATCAAAGAAGGAAAACCGAATGTGGTAGTCGGTGAAGAAATCACTTTGTATCGACCTGATGGTTCAGTCCTAGAAACTCAAATTGCAGGAATTGAGATGATAAATTACCATACGATACCGAGAGAGATCGCAGTTCCTATCTTGCTTCCGAAGGAAATAAAAAAGGAAGAGATCCCAGAAGGCACACTAGTATATCGAAAGGTAGACTATCACCAGCCCGAGTCTGGGCATAATCGGGTAGACGGGAGCATTAACTCTCCCGTCCCCCACATCACC
>NZ_JARXHW010000014.1:0-101580 GCF_031127805.1 Thalassobacterium maritimum
CATCCTGCTTACCGGCTGTTCGGTGCCGGCTGACCGCACTTTGCACAGTCGAGCTCGGCCCCAACACCCAAGCGTGTGAGCGCCAACCTTGAGCCGAACATCCAGACTGAAGTGAAGCCGCCACAATTGGGCGCGGCATAGGAGCGGCTTTATAGATTGTAATCGGTCATATTCAAACGCATCGACGTCAAGCCAACGCCTGAGAGTTCTGTCCATTCATCGACTTCAAAGCCGGCGCCACCAATATTGTAGTTCTCTAAGGCCTCGTCATAACTGAAGTGACTGTTACCAGTCAGCGCAGCACTGTAAGCTGCAACCGCGCCATAAACACGTCCCGAATTCCCACCGCCCGTCAAGGTCACCACCGCATTCGGTGCATAAACTGCTGCGGCCAAATAGCCATTGCCACTAATCGCGATAGACTGCCCACCTTCAGTTGTATGGATACCAAAGACCAACAACTGGCCCGGAACTTGGCTTTCGTTTAGTATGCCATTTCCAGAAATGGAAACATTGCCTTTAGCATAGATTTTGACTGTGGCCCCGCTCGCAATCTCGACACCGGATTTACCAGAAAAACTGATATCACCATCAACAACGATACGTGCATCATCCGTAATCCGTAGGATCTTCTTGCCCGACATCGACCAAGAGTTTAATTGATAATCTCCCCCCGCAATCGTGCCTGAACTCGGAATTGAAGTAGAGGGTGCATTTAACGAAGGTGCACTTATATCTGGGAATTGCGCGTAGAAGTCGGTTGTCACACGTCCCGCATCCACCACACCTGGATTAGAGTAGCTAGTAATTGCACCATTAGGCCCAACATTCGGCAGCGCCCCACCGGTAGCCACGTAGCCGTAGATATCTGCATTCCCAATATCGATCGCATCGCTCTCTACCGATATGGTCGCCACCGTAATTTCGGAATTCCGATTTCTCCAACTATAAGCACCCTCTCCTGAGTCGTAACTATCAAAGGTTACATTATTCCCCTTCAACACGATGCCTTGCTTTGAATTGAACCCATTGATAAATGGATAGAAACCACTGGATAAGCTCGCGTGGACCTGCTTACTAATCGCACCCGAAACGCGCCCACTAGCTTCGCCCTCACTAAATATTTCAGGGCTAGAACCAGTCGGGTTGAGGATCACAACCTTGATCACGCCCTCGAGATTCCCCCCGAGATCATAAGAACCAAAACTCTGAGCCCAATAACTACGCCCCTGTGCATCTGTACCAGTAGTCCAACCAGTATGATCATTCTTGCCAAGTGCATGCAAGGCTCGGTCGACCCCACCTTCGGCTAGATTAAAGCTAGCTCCCAGCAAGTATGAACCTGCTGAGACTCGAAACTCAGTGGTCGCCATGTAAAGATAACTTCCCATCAAAGTCATGACCACGAAGCAAAAAATCATCGCAGAGATCAGCGCCGAACCACGATCGCGCGAGCCATGGGAAGTATGCATAACATGTCTCATAATTAATTTCCTATTTTGTAACAGGCCGATTTCTCATCATAAATCGCGCCGAGATGATGTAGTCCGTAGCCTCAGACCGTGAAACGGTGCGTACCATTTCAGCATCCACTTGTACGCTTTTAACAGAAAGTATCAGAGACTCCGTAGCATGATCTAATGGCTGCCCAAGTGGATCAAAGAAGCCAAACGTAAACTGCTCCACCCCATCGAGTAGAATCTCGTTCGAACTAACCTGATTGAGTTTATCTCGCACGATTCGGCTAAATATGCCATAATCAACATCAAAGATGTATTGCACCGAACCACCATCGTAATACGCATCATCGGGCACCTCTATAATGATATCATACTGAGATGCACTCGTGACATCGCTAGCCGAACGAACATCACGCGCAAAATACTCTAATGCTTTACGACTCTCTCGACTCATTTCTGTATACGCAGCGACACCAGTTGTTCCAGATGCAAACACAACAAATGTGCTCACCATCGATGCCATCACCATTCCAAGCAAACCGGTGGAGACGATTAACTCTACCAGAGAAAAACCACGACGGCCGACTGATATTAAACTCTTTCTGCTAATTTTCATATTGTCCGATAGTAGTAATCATTCACACCTCCCTCGGCGAAAAATGTAACGTATTCGAGCGTAACATCCCCACCTCGCCTATTTTCATAACTCACAGTAACTACCACTCGACGTAGGCCCTCTTCCTCATTCTCAATGCGACGTGTGACTTGATACATGTCGTAAGCACTGGTATCAAATTGAGTATCTACCGCCACCTTCACCGAAGATGGCAATGCCACCAATTCTACCCAAGAAAGCGTGCGCAGCGTCTCAACCTCACTTTGAAGAATCTGTGAAATACGCGTATAATCACGTGAATCACGTAAAATATCAAAACCGCGACGCACTCCAGATAGCCCACCAGCGATTACTAATGTAAATATACCAAGCGATACAATCACCTCCGTAAGTGTGACTCCCTGTTTACTTTTCAAGCGTGTGCCTCTCATATAGGCTATAAGCCTCAATTATACCCAGGAATCAAACATAAAGCCTTACAGCATAGCCATTTAACAACATTTTAGCACTAACATTATTATCAGTGACTACCACTAAATTAGCGTTAAAAGCCCCCGAAACCGCTTAAGTGCTTACTAGGCCAGACACCTCAGTAGATCTGGGACAGAGCTTTTAACGATTCTGGATTGCCCCACCCGCAGCTGCCGCTGAAGCTGCGAGCATGACAACTTTGAAACTACTCTCTTGGAATGTAAACGGCCTGCGCGCGGTTCTGAAAAAAGGCTTTCTTGATTTTCTCGCTAGCGAACAACCAGATGTGCTCTGCCTACAGGAAACTAAGATCTCTGATGACTTAGTCGACGGCTTTAGCTTCGAAGGCTACCCTTATGTTTATTGGAACTGCGCTACAAAGAAGGGCTACTCCGGCACCGCGATTCTATCAAAGATCGAACCGCTCTCGGTGCAATTTGGGCTCGGCATCGAGAAACATGACAACGAGGGACGCGTCATTACGGCGGAGTTTGACGATTACTATTTGGTAACCGTCTATACGCCCAACTCTCAGAATCACGATGAGAACAAGCGCCCGCGCCGACTCGACTACCGCACTACGGAATGGGATGTCGACTTTCTCGCCTTTGTGAAGAACCTGGAACAGAGCAAGCCAGTCGTATTCTGCGGCGACCTGAATGTCGCCCACACAGAGATCGACTTGGCAAACCCAAAGACTAACCGCAAGAACGCGGGCTTCACCGACGAAGAGCGCGCACGTTTCGACGCGATCCTGGAAGCAGGCTTTATTGACAGCTTTCGCCAAGTGTATCCGGACACTCCTGAGCGCTACAGCTGGTGGTCTTACCGGGCCGGCGCGCGCAAGCGCAATGTCGGGTGGCGCATCGATTACTTCTGCGTATCCGAGGCGCTCAGCGAGCGCATCACCCAAGTCGACATTCTCGACCAAGTGATCGGCTCCGATCACTGCCCCGTCTTACTTGAATTGAGCTAATCTTCCAACCAACACTCGCGCCATGTTTACCGACCAGCCCGCAGACTCCATTTACGCACTTGGCGAAGTAAAGTTGATCCACGCCATCGGTGAGTGGTTGGGCGATGTTTCGCCCCCTAGCCCCACAGGCATGGGCGATGATTGCGCCCTGATCGACACCTCACAGGTCGATCGCCAACTGTTGACCACTGATAGCGTCAGCTACGGCCGTCACTTTGACGATACGGTGACGGCCCGCGCGGCAGGTGAGAAACTAATCAAGCGTAACTTGAGCGACATCGCCGCAATGGGAGGCTACCCTGGCCCCGCCTTGCTCAACTTACTCTGCGCACCGAACCTACGAGTCGACTGGTTACAGGAGTTTATACTTGGCATACGCCAGAGCTGCACGCGCTACCAGGTGCCCATCGTCGGTGGTGATATCGGCACCTTACCAGAGGGGCAGTTCACCGCCTCGCTGAGTCAGACGGGCTACATGCGCAGCCAAGCGATCTTACGAAGCGGCGCCCAAGCAGGCGACACGCTCTACGTCACAGGCACACTCGGTGGCAGTATTTACCATAAGCACTACAGCTTCGAACCACGGCTCGCCGAAGGTCAGTGGCTGGCGCAATCCGGTCAATGCACCGCGATGATGGATATCACCGACGGCATTGCCAAAGACTTAAATGCGCTAATTCCTGCAAACTGCGCTGCCCACATCAAACTGCCTGCACTGCCCTTATCCCCAGATGCTCATCGCCGCGCAAGTGCCACCGGCCGCTCCGCCATTGAACACGCATTTTGCGATGGCGAGGACTACGAGCTCTTGCTCTGCCTGCGAGCCAACTGCAAGACGGCCGAGTTTGAAGCAAGTTGGCAGCAACGCTTCCCCGAGACCCCGCTCACGCGCATTGGCCGACTAGAGACACTCACTGGTGAGGCACGTTATATCGATGCAGACAGCAAAGAAGCCTTGCCATGGGTAAAAGGTTTTGAGCATTTGACCGAACAATGATCGATTTATTGGAACAACTACGTAGTGGCATTCGCTCGCAAACAGCCAGCGAGACTGAAGCGCTTGCGAGGCATGTGGCTAGCTTACTGCCAGCGGATTCAGTGATCGCGCTGCATGGTGATCTGGGCGCGGGTAAGACAACCTTCGTTCGCGGGTTGGCCCGTGCTTGGGACATTCAAGAGGCCGTCACCAGCCCGACCTACAACCTCTACACGATCTATCAAGGCAGCCGCCAACTCATTCATTTGGACGCCTATCGACTCGAATCCGGCGCCGACCTTGACGCCCTGATGATTGAAGATTTCCTCAAATCGCCTTGGTGCTTCGCAGTGGAATGGCCCGAACGTATCCCCGACGCCCTGCCAGAAGAGACTTGGCACCTATATCTGACCATCAACGAGGACCAAAGCCACCAGATCCGCTTGCGAGACTCGCACTGAAATCAGCCTCGCAGCGCTTTTCGTGCTCTGGAAAATACTGACTTCACGGCCCGCGCACTTTGCTCTGGGCCAAAGCGCAGCGCTTGTAGCTCTGCCACTACCGGCGACTGAATGCCTTCAATTTTTAATTTGCTTAAGTAGCGACCAGCCTGCCGGCGTACAGGATCGAGCGCCTTGGGCCGTCGTAGCAGACGATGAATGAAACCCAGCAGTGTATAACGCACACGCCAAATCGCCACCACTGCAACTCCCAATGCTAATAGGACGATCAATGGCTGCAAGCGCCCAAGATCCAATGGAGCCGCCACCCATGATTTAATCGCGAGGCCCCACTCACTCAGCCGCTGCTTCAAGGCGGCGTAATAATCGAGCAAGACATCCTTCAAAGTCATCGCCAGTTCAACCTGATCCTGCTGCTCAAAATTCACGATTCGGCGATACCATTGAATACGCAAGCTATCCACCCAAGCCGACCAACCGGAGTCAAAGGTCATGCTCCCCTGCACCAGCATTTCTGGATCACTGGAACCGTGGCCTGGCGTGGGATCGACTCGCAGCCAACTCTGATTTTCGGCATCGTAGATCTCGACCCATGCGTGTGCATCACGATTCCTCACTACGAAATAATCTTCCAAAGTATTCCAAGAGCCTCCGGCATAGCCGACGACCATACGTGCCGCATAGCCCGCCTCGCGCGCCAGCAAGATAAATGAGCCGGCAAACAACTCGCAGTGCCCCAGACTGCCGCTGCTCAACCAAGAAACGACGGGGTCCTGCCCGGTGCGACGCTCACCGTCAGGCATCAATGAATAAGCAAAATTCTGCCAAAGGTAATTCGTTACGGCACGGCTATAATCCACCGCACTCAGCGGCGTCTCGCCCACTAAGCCACGATTGATCTCGTGCAATGCAGCTTTGGATTCAGCGGGCATATCCAGCTCAATCGTCGTCAAAGGATAGGCGAGTAGTTCATCCTCTTCGACCTCTAGGGGCAATGAGTCTAAGACCTCCCGCTCACCCTCTCCAACAGGGACTCGCAGATTGAATTGTAGATCTTCGACTTGATAGGAAAATACGTTTTGCCCGACGGAATCGAGCCCCAGCACCCGCACATCGGGCACCCACTCGATTTCCTGAAGCTTCTGGAAGCGTAGCGCCACAAAATCTCCCGGCAGCGGTAAGTAGCGGCTAATTCCCCCTTCCATGTAGAAGGTCCACAGATCCCCTTGATGCTGCGAAAACGGCATGACGGACAATCGTAATTCTCGTCGCTCAGCAAAGGTTCGAAACGGCTTAGCCCGTAGGCTATGCGAAATACGGAAGCGTCCTTCGGCGTATTTATCCAGCACCAGCATCCGCCAATAAGGAACCGCGCTCACGACATCCATATCAGGCACGTCAATGCGCAGCGCGACACTATTATCTTCCTGTATCTCGCTCACATCACCGAGCGCCACTTCTTCGCTAAAACCGGACCGCGCCTGCGTGCTCAGTTCGAGAAAAGGGAGCGCCCGGTTGAAATCAAAGCGCGGGGTCAGGATAAATAACAAGCTAGAGACCGCAACCACCAGCACGAACATAGCCGAGCACAAGACAATGATCCGCAAGTCCAGCACCTGCCACACGCGGCGTATAAATTGCGACCATTCGAAGGATGTCCAATCGATCACATGGGGGCCTGCCTCCTTGCCACGATCGACCAAACAAATCACAAACAGCAGCGCCATCGCCAGTGGTGCAAACAGTAATATCTGCAAGGCAAACAGCAAAGAAACCGTCAGAGCACCTGAGATGACCACACAAAAGAGGCAAAGCAAAATCACTTGTTTGTCTTCGCGCAGATTGCGCGGCGCCAGCACGCGATAAATGACCAACATGACCACCATCCGCACCAAAGGTGGGATAAACTCAGGAATGTGGAGCAAGAAATCGCCCACAATCATTAGCAAGATCACCGGCCCGGCCCAGCGCCAAACCACCGCCGGAATGCCGGCCACCCAACGCGGGAAACAAAACGCTACCGCAGCGGTGAGCCCACCCAGAACGAGGATCGGCATGCTCCCAACATCCAAGGAAAACAACGACCAGAAGGAAAGCATCGCTAGCAATGCCCCCATCAGTTGTTTTAGCTCGTGCAGCTCTTCTGTGCTAAGCCTCGCCTGCTTGCTCCCCATTGACATGAATAGATACCCCGCTCTCCCCGCACGGCCGAAAGGAAATTAAATTACGTCGCTGCTGATCGGCCCCCGCCTCAGTCATCACTAAATGAGGCGCGTATTCGAGCCGCGCGAGCTGATCAAAAAATGCATGCACTTCACGTAAGCCGCGCACGGCCACCGCTTCATCGCCCACACTGACCGTCTCTAAGCGCCCAGCGTGAAAGAGGTCTTCCGCCAGGGCACAGGCGGTAGAGCACAATGTCTCAACTTGCTCTGCATTCCAATCGCGATCGGGCACATCGACGCGGACATGAAATCCACTCTGCCCCTCCTGCGCCAATTGGCGAACCATCAGTCGGTTCATACGCGCGGTGGCCTTCCAATGAATCAAACGCGGTGGATCGCCGGCCTCGTAGTTGCGCACATTGAGCAAATCATTGCCCGCACCTGCCTGACGTCGCGACACCCCAGTCTGGTGCCGTCGCCCATCTACGGTTGGGGCGAAACTATAATCCACACGTGTCGGCCACACCCAAATGGTCTCCTCCGTCAGCGCGCTCAAGCCTTTCAGCAAAAAACCAAATGGAAAGTGCGATTCTACCCCGTGCAAGCGCACCATAAACGGACCTCGCTTTTCGGGCACAAAGGTCCACTCCAACGAGGCGGACGCGCCCGCGGAAATGGAGCGTGCCAAATACAAGGACTGTCCCGCAGGATCAGCCGTGCTGCTCACCCGAAAGACCACACTCATCGACGGAAAGAGCTGTTTCTCGTTTTTTAAGGCGACCTCCGCCATCCCAACCTCCCCCACCTGCAGATGCTCGGGCGCCGCCAGGCTCCAGTTTAGTTTGCGAAAATTGACCTGCGCTAAAATGCCACTCAAGACCAAGCTACTCAGCAGTAGCGAAAGCGTCATAAATAAGATATTGCTAGATGTATTATACGCGGCTGAACCGATGCCCAGCGCGACGATAATTAACATCCAGCCCGTCAAAGTCAGCTTGGTGCGCTGTAATTGCTTAGGCAAAATCTGCCGCATGAACAAGGGCAGGATGCGACGTTCCTGCTGGCGCCCCTCCATAAAAAAATCAGGGTCTGTCCAGTCGTGCCAGCGTGACACCTCTATGTGCGAATCAGTCATCTGCTCACTTAGACAGGCTCCTTAACGCGCGTTTCCAACTGCGTTAACAAAGCCTCAACCGAACGCCGCTCTTCCATCGGGTCCGACATTGATTTACGCAGCGCTAAGCGATGCGAAAATACAGGATGCAACATACGCTGCACATCTTCCGGCAGCACAAAAGCGCGCCCTTGCGAAAGCGCACAGGCTTGAGCCGCAATCTTAAGCGAAAGCGTGCCACGCGGGCTCACGCCTGAGCGAAAATCAACCTGCTGACGCGTCGCCGCAGCCAGACGCACGATGTATTCGGCGACCGTATCTTCCACATAGACTCGTCGCGTATATTCCTGCAGCTCCATTACTTCAACGCGCGAGACCACTGGCGTCGCTTCAAGGTGATCATAGTGTAAATGCCCACCTTTCAAAATATCCAGTTCGTATTCAAATTCCGGATAGCCCATTTCCATCCGCATCAAAAAGCGATCCATCTGACTCTCGGGCAGCGGAAAGGTGCCCTCATAATCGACTGGGTTTTGAGTCGCAATCACCATAAAAGGCGGCGGCACAGTGTAAGTTTGCCCATCCACCGAAAGTTTCCCCCGTCCCATCACTTCCAATAAACTGGATTGTGTCTTAGGCGTCGTACGGTTAATTTCATCAGCCAAGACTATGTTGGCAAAGATTGGTCCGCGCTTGAACTGAAAATCTTTCGACTTTTCATCGTAGATAGAGACCCCAATAATATCTGAGGGCAGCATATCGCTGGTAAACTGTATCCGCGAAAAGGAGCAATCAATCGAACGGGCCAAGCAATAAGCTAAGGTCGTCTTCCCCAGACCAGGTAAATCCTCGATTAGCAAGTGCCCACCCGCTAATAAACAGATCAATGTGCGATCGACCGCTTCGGTTTTTCCGCGAATGGTGCGTTCAATATTCTTTCGCAACCGATCGACCGTTTCAAGGGCTCGTGGCGCAGGGATCACTGGGGCATCTGACATAATGTAAAAATTAGGTAATATCCATTTATAAGACAATCTATAGAAAGCATTTCGGGGTCAACCTCCTTAGTTAACCAACGATCAGCCAAACCAAAATACTCACTAAAAACCCTCGACAGATACACAGGCCCAAAACACAGTTTATGGCAACTTCTTATCCACTTTATGCGCGCATGAAAACCGTTTATATCATCGAAGACGAGGAAATCTTGCGGGATTTACTTTCCACATTTATCGCGACCACCTATCCCGATCTGGAGCTACTTGGCATGACAGGCGATGGTGGTGAGGGCATCGAAAAATGCATCGAACTCGCGCCCGACCTCGTGATCGTCGACATTCAACTGCCCGAAGTCAATGGGCTCGAAATTCTACACCGGCTTAAGTCCAATTTTCCTAAAATCAAAATACTCATATTTTCCGGTAAAACGACTTATCAGAGCGTTAAGATTGCAGTCAACGGCAAGGCCGACGGCTTTATTAACAAAATTTCAGGCATCGAAGAGCTAGAGCAAGCAATCAACGCCGTATCCAAGGGCGAGGAATTTTTCAGCCCCGATATCCGCGACGAAGTGGCTCGCATTCGCGCCGAGCCTCCTGGTCGTTCACGTCCGCCTTTTGCTCGCTGAGCCCCCCAAAAAAAACAGCACAAGCACTCAACTACCACACACTGCCAGAATGCAGCCTTCACGCCTGAATCACGCGTGAATCACCATTGCTGCTTGGACTAAAGTTGCATTACAGTCACCTAAGTGTCACATAAAGCAGTGAAACAATTCTTCCCATCCGACGATCCATTGATAACTTTTGCACGAATTCCCAAGAAATGAAACAATCCAGACTGCTAAAATCCACCCACCGAAACAGCGGCTTCAGCTTGCTCGAAATCCTCATTGCGATCGCGCTCGTCGCCCTACTCGCGAGTGTGGCGCTCAACCAGTTGACAGGTATTTTCGGCGACAATCAAGAGGAGGCCGCACGACTATTTGTAACCAGCAACTCGGAACTAGCCCTAACCCGCTACCGCTTGGATGTGGGTAACTTCCCCACCACCGAGCAGGGCCTAAGTGCGCTAATCAAAGCTCCCGCGGACAAAGCACAGCGCTGGAAGGGCCCTTATATTAAACAAGAACCCGTCGACCCATGGGGCCAGCCCTATCAATACCGCTTTCCCGGCAGCCGCAACGTCAGCGGCAGCCGTAGCTATGACATCTGGTCACTCGGTGCAGACGGCGTAGAGAGCGGGGATGATATTGGAAACTGGAGCAGCCAGTAATTCACCCACCAGCCGCCGTATTCCCAAGGGGCACCGCTCGCGAGCAGGCTTCAGTCTGCTTGAGATCATTTTGGTCTTTGCCTTAATCGCGCTCGCATCGAGTGTGATTATTGCGAACTTCACCACTTTTCTCAATTTCGACGACCGGATCGATCCCGAGGACACGCTGCGCGCGGCCATCCGCTCCGCCCGCTTTCAGGCTGCCAGCGAACGCATTCCGGCCAGTCTCAGTTTCGACAAAGAAAGCGGCTCTTTACGAATCAGTAACGGCGAACAATTCCCGCTCAGTCCCGAATTTAAAAACGGCGATGGTGAAATCCGCTTTTACTTAGTGCCTCCTGCCAAGGGCATGGCCCCCTTTCCGGATGCCAGCCGCAGCCAACTCGAAACCAAAGAAGTGAGTTTCGCCCCCGACCGTAGCTCCAGCCCCTTCGCTGCCGAAATCGACAGCGGCAGCGGCAGTCCCGAGCGCATCATTTTCGACCCATTTTCCAGCTTAGTCAGGAGTCCGAAGTGAAAGCCATGAGCGCAAAACGAAGCCTCCCCAAAGTTGGGGTCCCGCCTTTAGCCAGCTGCATAGGAGTCGCCAAAGAGGCGCGACCGCCAAAAGGCGAAACTCCAAGTCCAGAGCATCGCCCCACTCATTTCCGACTGCCCACTCGCGGCGCAGCCGCGCCCCTCGCGCCCCACTCGCGCCACAGCCGCGCCGCCTTCACGCTAGTCGAAGTGCTGATCGCGGTCGCCATCTTTGCCATGACGAGCACCGTCTTGATGTCGGCCTTTGTGAATGCACTACTCGCCCGGGAGAGCGCAGCCAATTACGATCTGTTCAATGCCGACATTCGCGCCGTGCGCATGCAGCTACTACTCGAGCCCAGCCTCGATGACGCCGAAGACGGCGGCGATTACGAAAGCTTCCACTGCGGCGATGCTTCTTGGGAAGCCCAAATCGCTCCCACCAACGTAGTCGATCTATTTCAAGTGCAGCTCCACATTCGCTTTAGCGATCCCCCCGAAGGCCTGCCCAGCGACTACAGCGAAATGCTCTATTTGCTGCGCCCCACTTGGTCGGAAAGCGACGAGCGCTCCGACTTACTACAAGACAAACGCGAAGCACTCGAAGACAGCCGTGGAGGATTCAATTTCTGATGCACTCACTGTCGCCACAGTCCACCCACCGCTTGCCCCAACACAGCAAGCTCCGCGCCAGCACCTCTGCCTTCACGCTGCTCGAAGTGATCCTCGCGGTCACCATCGCCGGCGCCCTATTGGCCGCAGCAGCGACCTTACTCGTTTCCGTCACCGACGTGTGGATGGAGCGCCAAGACCGCCATTTTTTTGAAGATCATGTCGATGGAGTCGCCGAATTCCTACAAGCGAGCCTGTCCTCCGCCGGAACAGAAATCGCAATCAACAACGAATCCGGTGACAACTCCACAACGACTGAAGAGACCGATCCTACCGAACAGACTCAGAACCCCACCCCGGAGGCCACCACGCCCAATAATCAAGACGCGAGCGACAACGACGAAGACAACGAAGAAACAGGCAGCACTGCAAACACAGGCGGCGGGCTGATCAGTGTCGCCGAAGATCCGATCGACTGGGCCCAGCCACCAGGCTTCGCCGAATATCAAGATCCTCTCTTACACTTCCGACTCAAAGACACCCCCCCGCTACTGATCCAAACCGACAACGCGCCCATCGTGGGCATAGAGGTCTACCTTTATTTCAAAGACAACGAAGGCCTCAGCTTGCTCTGGTATACCCCACTGCAAGAAGATTCCGAAGACATCAGCGACCTGCGCCGCACACCGCTCAGCGATCTAATTACCAAGGTCGAATACGTCTACTGGGACGAGAGCTTCGAAAAATGGGAGACCGAAACCGAGCCTCAAGAAGGCGATGGCGAAGAACAATTCATCCTCCCCCGCTTCCTAAAACTTACTTTCGAGTACGAAGGTGAAACAAAAGAGCGCAGCATCACGATACCCGTCCCTTCAAGGAGTGTATTACTTTTTTAAAAATGGATTTAACCAAGCATCAGCGTAAGGGCTTCACTTATGAAGACCGCAGTCGGGTGGCCCGCCATGGCCGCACGCCCTTGCCATCTGCCTCCAAGTCCAAAATTCACACTTCGGACCACCAGCGCGGCAGCGTGCTAGTCGCCGTGCTCGCGATCACACTACTGCTCTCCTTCATCATCACCCGCTTCATCGACGAAGCGATCGAAGACCTCGAATATCGCGCTATTTTCAACGAGCCAGCCGACGTACGCTCCTTCAGCTACAGTATGTTGGAAGTCGCGCTAGCCTCCATTCAGGAAGTCGCCCTCATCGACGACGGCAAGCTCTTCGCCCCTGAACAAGGCTGGGCCGATCCGATCGAGTATGCAGGCATCACTGTGCCCAATGGCTGGCAAGTCGACATCCAGATCCAAGACGAAAGCGGCAAGCTCCCGATCAACACCATGAGTGAAGAAATGCTCAATCGCATGCTGGAAGAGAGCTTCGACTTTGATTTCGGCACCGCCCGTGAACTGAGCAGCATGCTGCTCGACTGGATCGACGAAAACGATGGCCGCCGACTCAACGGGGCAGAGTCGGAAGACTACTTACGACGCGATCCTCCCTACCGCGCAGCCAACGCCCCCTTGCAAAGCCTGGAAGAATTACGATTGATCGAAATCTGGGAAGATGAATTTTTCGACGAAGACGGACAGCCCAACGAACTCTTTGCCCAACTCGACAGCATGGTATCCGTGCTACACACAGGAGCCACCAACCTCAACAGCAGCCCCCAATCCGTGCTGGAACTGCTTGCCCTTCAAGACGGCTACGATGAAGATCATCTCTTCGATGGTCTCGATGACTTGCCCTACCTACAGCAAGTGCCCGACTCCGCTAACAGCGAGAACAGCGGTGTCGAAGTCAGCCTACTACGCGTCACTGTTAACCTTTGGCGAGGGCAAGTCCCCTTCAGCCTAAGCGCCCTGGTTGAACCCAATTTCAGCACAGAAGAAGGCGACGCAGGCAGCAGCAGCGCTAGCGTCCCCGGCAGCGATTCCTCCGACGCGCCCAAGACCGGCGCCACCAGCGAACAGGACGCCATCACATACCCATTCACTATTTTGCAAGTATCCGAATACAGCCAAGGACGCCCAAGTAGTCCACCCGCGCGCTATTCGGCACTAGACATCGAGGAAGAAAGCGGTTCATTTTGAGCCCGAACACACCAGCCGTGAGCAACCCGACCAACATAGCCCCCGAAAACGAGCCCACTTCACAGCCAGACGTACTCTTGCTGCCTGCGGAGTATTTCTTCGTCGAAACGGTCGAAGTGCCCCCGGCACTCGCAGCCAATGAGCTCGCCGACTTTGCAGAGCTCAGCATGGAGGCCATCGCCCCCTTCCCGCTGGAACAATTACGCTGGGGCTTTTTAACTGCTCCCGACGGTCAAAGCCTATTAATCTACGCCGCGGTTAACGAACGACTCAAGCGCGCTGGCTACAGCGAACTCGAAAACTACACCTGGGTGCTGCCCGACTTCGCCACACTCTACGGCGCTCGTTTTAATAGCGACACCCAAGTCCGACTCCAAGGCGAGTCCTACGACACTACCTTCCACTGGCCCAGCGGCGAATCCATGCCCGAGCAGATCCGCAGCCTGCCCCCAAGCCTGTCCCCGGGCGATGCGACACCGGTCACGTCTCCCCCCGACTCCTCCGACAGCCAAACCATTCAGCTACGCGCTTTACCCGTCGAGATCTCTGAAAACGGCCAGCCCACTTTTCAATTTGAAACGATCGGGAACGCGCCCAGCAACGGTCACTGGTCTCCACTCACACCCGACGAGCACGTGCTCTGGCAAGCCGACATTCGCCCGGCCGATTACAAGACGCAAGAACGCAGCGCCCGTCGCACCACCGCACTCATCACCCGCATCTTAGGCTACGCCGCGCTCTTTGCACTTTTCCTCATCTTACTTGAGGGCCTCTTGTTTGCAGGACAATTTTGGCTCGGCACCCGCCAGGCAAAAATTGACCGCCAAGCCAGCAGTGTGCGCCGGGTCGAAGACACCCAAAGCCTGATGAACAAGCTGGAGCAGGTCGCACAAAACGAGCTGCGTCCCATCGCCATCCTGCGAGCCGCCAATAATATCCGCACCGCCCTCGGCACCACAGGGATCGAATACGACGAAACTATTATTGAAGGTAACAACCGCATCACAATCGAAGGCAAGGCTAACACAATCAATGAGCTCAACGCCTATACCGACGCACTGCGCAAGTCTGGCACCTTCGAATTGGTCGATCCCCCAAAATCGCTCAAACGCGCAGGACAAACCAAAGTCACCTTCTCCGTTTCCCTGGACTACACGCATCGCGAGTTTCAACCAGAGCCCGAATCAGAGCCCGAACCAGAGCCTCGCATAGCTCCCACTCCGCCGCGGCCCACAAGTAGCGTTAGCGATGCACCAAGCGTTAGCGAGCCCCAGCGAATCGGTGCCAAGACGATCCCGCTCCCTAAAACCACGCTGCCAGCCATACAAGCGAAAGGCGACCAGTAATGAGTACACTCAAGCAAAGCACCCGTCGCTTCTATAAGCGCATGAGCCTGCGAGAAAAATTACTCTCGCTCAGTTTCATTTTAGTCATCCTCTTTATCTGGAGCAACAACTGGCTCGGCCGCATGTCCGATTGGAATGCCCAGCGTAAACTCTCCACCATCGAGCTCACCACCCAACAGGAATGGCTCGATCGCAGCGACTTCTTTGCCGAGGGCCTTGCGACCGCACTGGAACGTGTCGACCCCTCAAAAACCTACGATGCAGCACAACTCTCTGGGCGCGTCGATAGTCTGACACGCCAGATTGGCCTCTCGGGGCAGGCCGACATCGACTCCGTCCGCACCCGTGAAGGCGAAATCTTTAACGACCACAACCTGCGCGTGCGCCTCAAAAGCATTTCCATCGCTCAACTGATCCGGCTCAACGACCTTATCAAGCAAGAGACCCCCTACATCAATTTACAGAATGTCCGTATTCAAAAAAACCAGCGCAACCCCGAGCAACTCGATGTGCGCTATGAAATCAACTCTTTCGATCTAAAAGACTCCAACCTGCAATGATCCGCTTCTCCATCCTAAGCCTCAGCCTCAGCGCCTGCATCGCGCTTGCCTCTTTTTCCCACGCGCAAGAGACAAACTCCCCCGCGTCCTCAAGCCGTAACAGCACCGCCGAGCTCGTGGCTCCCTCCATCCCCGCGGAGCCCGCGCTCAAAGAGCCCGAAGCCATGATCGGCGAGTTAATACTCGTCGAAGACAGCGCCGACCAAGTGCTCACCCTGCTGGAGCAAATGACCGATAAGATCATCCTACGCCGTCAAGACCTGCCCGCGTCAAAGTTCACCTTCAACTCCCGCGGCGAACTGACTAAACGCGAAGCCGTGCTCGCGATCGAAAGCTTGCTCACGCTCAACGGCATCATGCTCACCGACATGGGCGGCCGCTTCATGAAAGCTGTCCCCGCGACCAACGTGAATACCCACGTGCCGCAAATGCTGGCAGGCAGCACCCTCTCACTCGATCCCAGTCAGCAAATCTACGCCAAACTCTTTAAACTCGATTACCTCAACGCTACTGAGGGTGCCGCTCCTCTGGTACAAAATCTGATTTCACAAAACTCTAGCATCCTCCCCTTCCCAAAATCTAACGCACTGCTAATCTCCGATGCCCTAATCAACCTACAGCGCATCGAGACCATCCTCAACGAAGCCGACACCCCACAACTCGTCCGTGAACAAATCAAGTTCGTCAAACTCGACTACGTGCAAGCCTCCGAGATGCAAGACCGCCTGGAGAACCTCATCCAAGGCCCGCTCAATAGCTACCTCGAAGGCAATACCAGCGTTACCGCCGATGAACGCACCAATCAACTCATCCTCATCACTCATCCTGGAAACCTCGATGTGATTATGAACGTCATCGAGAGCGTCGATGTCGATGCCGCCCCACTGACTGGTAGCGAAGTCTTCCAACTCCGCCAAGCCAAAGCCGAAGAGGTGGTCCCCATCATCGAAGACATCATTTCCGGACAAGAAGAAGGCCGTGAAGAAGACGCCAAAGTCGCCCGTGAGAACGAACGCAGCAACGGCCAGCGCACGAACAACACCGGCAACAACAATAATAACGAGAACAATGGTAACAACAACACGCCACCAGTCCCCGCGACTGCGGTAGCCAGTAGCGGTGGCACCGAAGCTAACAGCTCGCTCCAATTCTCAAATTTTGTCGGCCTCTCCGCCGACGAGCGCACCAACTCGATCGTCGCTTACGGCACACAGCAAGACCTCAAAACACTCCGCGAGTTGATCGAGAAAATCGATATTCCACTACCACAAGTGCTGATCGAAGCAGTGATCACCCAAGTCACACTCAGTGAAACACAAAGCAGCGGCTTGAGTAGCATCGGTTTCACCTACAATGGCTCCACTAATTTCTTTACTGATATCTCAGCAGGCACAGTGGACGGGCTCTCCTTTACCGACGGCACCATCAGCCTCGACGATCCTTCAAACTTCTCGCTAGGCGCCGCAATCACACCCACCAATGGCGACAGCGACACACGTGTGCTCTCCGCCCCACGCATCGTGGTCAGCCACAACGAAGAGGGCATCATCAACGTGAGCAAATCACAACCGATCATCACTGGCAGCACAAATTACAATGATAGCACCTCCACCAGTAGCACAGTCGAATACCGCGACATCGGTATCAAACTTACCGTCACCCCACTCATAGGAGCCGACGGCACTGTTCAAATGGTGATTGAACAAACGGTTGAAAACGTCGTCGATTCCGTCACCATCGATGGAAATGATCAGCCTGTCATCGGTGTGCGCGAAGCCACTTCCACCATCAGCGTCAAAGATGGGCAGATCGTCGTCTTAGGCGGCTTGCAAGAAAACACGGGCACCGACAACAACAACTATTTCCCGCTAGTCAGGCGCATCCCTCTAATCAGAAACATACTAGGCAACACCAGCGAAAATCATGACCGCACCGAGATCATCATCTTCATCCGCCCAACAGTTCTAGAAAACCCAGACAAAGCAGATCAGGTATCGAAAAACTACATCGAAGGAGCCTCCGAAACCGAAGTCATTAAACAATATATCGAGACCAGCACCACTTCAGACATTTATCTGAAAGGCAGTAAGTTCGAAGAAAAGACGCCCAAAGAGGAAAGCTCAACAAACAGCAGTAAACCTCGCTCACTACGCCGCTAAACGATGCATCCGCTCTACACAGATTTCATGCAGCAAGTGAAGGTCCGAGGCCTACTCACGCTCACCCTTATATTCACGCTGGCCCTTAGCAGCCACGCAGAATCATTGGAGAGCAGCAACCCCTTCCTCCCCCCCGGTTACGGCGAAGAAAAGCCCGAGCCCCCCAAGCCCGTGGTGCAAACCAGCGGCCCAATCAGCCGGGAAGTCGAATTTCGTGGCGTCGTTAAGCTCAACGACAAATATCAATTTAGCGTCTTCAATAAAAGCGAACAAAAGGGCTATTGGATCCAAGAAAACCATGCCGACGGAGGCATCAGCGTGCGAGGCTACGACGCCAATTCACGCACGCTCACTGTCAACATGAACGGCCGCTCCGAACGACTCACACTCATGAGCGTCAGCGACGCTCCACTGCCTGTGATCTCCTCCGTCAGCCAACCTAACAGCAAGGCCGCAACACCGACACTTCCGCCAACGATCAGAAACGCTGGTAACAGCAATAATAACAGCGCGGAAAGCCGCCGGCGCGTGATTCCCCGGCGCCGTGTCATCTTGCCCAAGAAGTAAGTGCGCCGACTTCAACGGTCAACGACCAACGGCAAACGGCCAACGGTTGGGAATGAGAAAATCAACCTAAGTTTGTAATAGGCAAAGCGCTCGCAATCAGATATCTTACTGATCTATGATTAAGCGCGTACTCCATTTCTTCAAAAGTCTATTTGGCTCAGCCGTCACTGAATTAGAAAAAACCAACCCTGAGGCACTCCTCGGAGCGGAAAAAGAGAATCTGCGAAAGCAGATCCAACGCTACAATCAAGGATTGGCGGCACATGCCGCGATGGTTGAGAAGCTGATCACTCAGGTCAATGGCCAGGAGCAACAAGAGGCACAGCTACTAACTAAAATCAAAGCCAATGTAACAGCCGGCAATCAAGAGCTGGCTGGCCGCCAAGCACTCAAGCTCAGCGAAGTCCGAACAGAATTGGCGGCCAACCGCGATCAGTTGGAAGCCGCCGAAAACACCTATCAGGAAATGTCTCGCAACCGTGAAGCCAGCGTCAAAGAAGCTCAAAAGAAGATCGAATCTTTGCAGGCCAAGATCAATGAACTCAAGGTCAAGGAAGCCACAGCGGATCTATCCGAGATGGCCAGCAGTATGACCGCCGACATGGGAGGCGCCAGCGAGACCATGAACCGCCTGGAGCACATGGTCGAAGACGCACGGGCCAAAGCTGCCGGTCGCGCACGTGTGGCGCAAGATAGTATGCCTTCCCTAGAGGTCCCAAGTGCCGAAGAAGAACGCGCGCTGGCTCACGAAGCACTCAGGAGCCTCTCCGGAGAATTGGGCTTCACCACCGCCGTCGAATCCCAAGGCGAAGAAATCCCAGTGGTCACTTTCGAAAAAGAAAATAGTAAAGAAAAGACGAGCTAGTCAGAAAGACTTTACTGCGCGCGCTGCTGTTGTGATTCACGGACCTACGACTGCGCAAACGAAAAGGCTGCCCACACTGCCTATTCGAAGAGTGATGGCAGGCGGGTAAAGAGCCAGACGGTGGCGGTGGACCCAAGCACGTAGGGTGGGATTCGATACCAGGCCTTGGACCAGTTGATGCCTAGGCGTTGGATGACGAAAATGATTGCCCAGCAAACGAGGACGAAGGCGAATTGCCCGAGTTCGACGCCGATATTGAAAAAGAGCAGCACTTGCGGGATCGACTCATTGGGCAGGCCAATCTCTCGCAGAGCCCCGGCGAATCCGAGCCCATGCACGAGTCCGAAGATGAAGGCGATGGCCCAAGGGTATTTCCAAGCGAGTCCGTGCTCGCCGCGTTGCGCCATGAGGATCTCCTTGGCCAGTAACACAATGCTAAGGGCGATCAGCGTCTCTACCACCGATGACGGGAAGCGGAGAATTTCAAAGATCGACAGGCCTAATGTGATACTGTGCGCCAGTGTAAAAGAAGTCACCGTCCAGAGCAATTTACGAGGGCTGGATACGAGTAAGAGCAATCCGAAGACAAAAAAGATGTGATCTGTGCCGATGAGTATATGATGCACCCCTAGCCCAATATAGCGTTTTGCAGTGCGTAAAAAGGAACCGGAACCGGCCTGCAATTGATCCAATTCGACTCGGATGCCGCCTTTGGAGGGTGGGAAAAACTGCCGAACATTCGTGCCGTTTTTCCATACGATGCTCACTTGCACGCCATTCCGCTCCCATGGCAAGAGGATGACGTCACCCGCGGCAAGCGGTCGCCCTTTCGCGGTGAATCGTAATTGCAGGCTGCCTTCGATTACATCCGGCAAGGCATGCCACTCACAATGCTCGGGCAATTGCGGCAACCCGTAGATATTCTGCTCACCCATAGGAACCTCGTAGCGCAGCACATACTCGTGCGTGTCGAGTTCTTCAATACCAAGCTGAGCCACTCTCAAGTCATGCGCAAAAGCCTGCGCTCCGAGAAATAAACCGAGCAGCACAATACTGTATAAATAACGAATCATGGCACGACGTCCACGTATGGAGCTGGCACTTCAATCAAATACGGCTTAGCGAGTTCGTGAATGGCCGCATCTACAGCAGCTTGTTGTTGTGCGGATTCCCAGTTCGATTGTAGAGTGCGTCTAACTTGTTCAAAAGGCATATCCATTGGCCCGATCTTCTCTATGATTCGAACAAAGTGCGTGCCTCGATCTGTAAGGTAAGGCCCCTGCCACTGCCCAAGTTCGAGTTCAAATAATGAATCGGAGACTGCTTCTCCAAGCAGACGATCAAGCTGTGGTTTATAGGTTAATGGTAGCGGATTGGCTAAACGAATCGGATCCCCGAGTCCGGAAGGTGTCTTGCCGGAATTGAGTTGGGCCAATAGGTTATCTGGAATTGCAGTGGAGTCTTTGCGATAAGAGACATGCTCAAACGAGAGGCGCGGAGGGAATCGATACTCTTCGGGAGTCGTTTGGCGTAATTCGATGAGCTCTTCATCGCTCGGTTCCCGCAAGACGGGCTTTAACTCATTACGAATCAATTCCACCAAGAGTTCTTTCACTTGAGAACTTTCGGTTAAATCGCGCCGTAAGGCTTCTTCGAGTAGAATTTGATCCTCAATATAAGTGCGCACCAACTGCGCAGTTTCAATCTGATTGCCGGTCTCGAGTGTCTCCTTCTCTGCCGCGACTTTCATCTGCTCGACTTGCGCCTCAGTCAATACGATCTCCGGCTTGGAAAAAGATTGATAGATGCTGTGCACGCCGAGCATGACGAATGCAATGAGCGCGAAGTGCACAACAGGCTCTTTCATGCAAACTTGTATCCACCCAGCAGAGGATCCGTTATTTGGTTCCGTATTCGATTTCACAATACTTAATCTCTTGCTGGAGGCTTATTCCGATGGATGCGCAGGACGCACACAACGGAAGCCATTGACACCGTAAGGATCATCCCCTGCCGGAGGGAATGGATAGCGGTGAAAGACACGGGCATCGACGCTGTTATTCCACCAACTGCCACTGCGCAAAATACGGTTCGGTGCGGTTGGTGTAGATTCCGGTCCTTTCGGCTCGAAGTCTTCTAGAGCAGTATAATCTTCGGCCCAATCCCAGACCCACTCGTGCACATTCGCCGCCATATCGTAAAGGCCGTAGGCGTTTGCCATATCTTCAGCGACGTAACCGGAGGCGACATCTTGTGTGCCATCAAAGTAACCGATCGGACGTGTAATCGGATACGGATCGAACTGCTGGTTAACCGATACGAGATTCTGCCAGGAGTTGCCTCGTGAAATGACATCTCCGTAACCCCATGGATAGTCAGCTCCAACGAGTCCACCGCGTGCGGCGTATTCCCACTGTGCTTCAGTTGGCAGGCGGTAACCGTTGCCACTCCAGTTCACATGTGCAGTGGTCAGGTCGATTTCGCCGCTACGGTAAACGTTTTCGCCATTTGTATCCGCGTAGTATGCTGGCACGAGACCTTCCATTTCACTGCGCGCATTACACCATTTCACTGCTTCATACCAGGTGATCGGCACAGCCGGGTGGTCATCGGAGGGCACGAAGTCGTAAACATGCAAGACGGTCGGCAAGTCGTATCCGTTGGCATTGGCCCAAGTAGCGACAGTGATCCACTCACCTCGGGACACCTCAAATTTATCCATATAGAAGGCATCGAGGTGCACTGTATGCTCCGGACGAACGTCGGCGATACCAGCGCTATCCTCACCCATGATGAAAGAGCCCGCCGGTATGTGTGCCATCGCTCGGGCGAAGTTGAACTGCGCGGTGCCCGGAGAAGAAATCGCGGCGTCGGCATCTGCACTCGTTGCCACTGGAGAGGCTTCCACTTCGACCGTGAAGAACGCTTGATCATTACCGGCGCCAGGACCGGCAACAGGAATTTCCATTAAGTTGCCATCTCCTTCGACAGCGTCATCGATCGCAGTAAAGGTTGTATTCAAATCCGGAGCGGACTTCACGGTATAACGACGGCCGAGTTGACTGTCCCAGGTGATGTTGATGGTCGGCGAAGCGGCACTTGGAATGTCCATGCCTACTTTCAACTGTCCACCGACTGGCAGTCCGGCGACGAACTCCTGAGCAGCGGTCAGACCATTACCATCTGGATCGGAAGATTCAGCGGCATCAAAATTCCCATCAGATACCAGACCTTGATTGTCTAACCACCAGTGTGGTGTGCCATTGGCAGCTAAGACAGGTGAGAAGTCGGCAACGAGTGCGCGCGGCTGATCGAGTCGCAGGCTGAGAGTTGCTTGAGTCGCATCGGCCTCGCCGAGGTCACCACGCCATTCGACGAAGGTGAAAAACGGCCCAGGCACACTCTCGATATTAACTGTAGTGTTGATTGGATACCACTTGCCGGCATCCATGGGCTTAAGCTTACCTTCGGCACCACTGTCGATTTCCAGTAATACTTGTGTTTCCCAATTCCAGGTGAGGGTCGTATCACCGGTCAGTTCCAGATTGACGGATGATTCGTCGCCGCTGGCACTATTCGCTCCCGTAGTCGACCAGCCCGTGATGATATTACGTGTTTTCCCTTGGCTGACAGCCTCGACAGATGCCTCGACTTCCGCGCCATGACTATAGAGGTGCTCGCCAACTGCTGGAACCGGTGAACCGTAAGCGGAAACGACCGTCAGCGTGTATTGGTCCAGGGCGAAGTTGGCCGTCACAGGGCCAACTGGTTCGCTCATCGATGCGATACTAAACTGGCTACCATTAATGTCCAAACCACTGGTATCCCCCGTCCATGCAGTGAAGGCTGCATTGGTATCGGCCATTGCGCTGACACTGACAGATGCTCCCTCCTCGATCCAAGGAGTCGGTAGACTTATCGAGCCCGGGCCACTCGTCGCGACGTTCAAGTAGTGCTGCGTTTCCCAATTCCAGGTAAAGTCGAGATCGTCGGTCAAAGTAATGTCGACCGAACTGCCACTACCATTGACGACTTCGCCATCGCCCAGAGTGTAGGAATATCCGGTTGGCACATAACGCGTATCCCCGACTGTTTGCGTCGTGGCACTGAAGCTGACTTCGGAATCTTCATCGTAACTGTAAGAACCTGGCAACGGGCTCACAGTGCTAACTGTCGACGCAACTTCGACAGTATAGGTAGGATTCGAACTAGAGAACTCAGCAGTCACAGGGCCGCGTGCGCGGTCCATCGTAAAGGAAATCGTCTCTCCATTAACAGTCGCGCCACTAATGTCGCCGCTCCACTTCACGAAGCTCGCTCCAGTGTCGGGCTGCGCCGTAATGGATACGCTCGCACCGGCGTTTTGCCAACCACTGGACAAGGACACGAGGCCATCACCTACCGACTGTGTCGTGAGTTGATATTGCGTATCGTAATCCCAAGTCAAAGTAGCGCCTCCATCCATCGTGATCGTCGCCACAGCACCGCTACCGGAAGTGTTGACTCGATCGCCAATCAAAGACCATCCGACCACATGCTCGCGCGTGGTGCCATCGACGATGTCTTGCGCACTGATCACCACCGGCTTGCCATCCGCGATCTTATGCGAACCAACTGCAGGCGTCACAGTTGACTGCGGCGACACCACGATCAGCGTCTGATCGAAACGCCCATCGAAGTCGACCAACATATCGAAGAAGCTACCATCCGGATCGTGTAAGCCAGCCATGCCTTGTGAGTCGGAGCTGATATCTTTGCTCCAGTCGCGTCCGAGGTATGGAGAGTAAGTGCTGTGCACCACTTTACCAGCTGAGGGCTGGAATTCCATGATACGCAAGAAGCCGTTACCACCATTGGGCAAGGTTTGATAATCTACCAAAACTTCGTGCACAACATTACCCGCGGCGTTGGTTTCTTCTAAATTATAAATCGCAAAATTGTGTCCACAAATGACCATAAAGATCTGGTTATTTGGATACACGAGCGTATCGAACACTTCGTTTGCCGTATTACGATCAGCGCCACTCACCCAGAGTAGAGGCACACGACCACGCTCACCCGTGCCGGAACCGGACTTACCGCTACCGCCTGATTCGGCGAGATAGTTATGCGTCGTCAACACGGTCAAAGTGGTCGGGTGTGCATCGAGCACTGCTTGAGCCCAAGCGATATCCTGGTCACGCGCATCGATGTCCATGTGTAAATACATCCACTCACGACCATTGACGGTAATGACTTGATAATCACTCCAACCAGTTGGCGAGGATCCCCGATACCAATCATAGATTTGTCCATCAGCTGGATTCACCCAACGGGACGCGCTAGGTCCATAGTGCTCAATATATTTGTCGCTCAAATCATGATTCCCCGGACTGGTGCCGTATGGGATTTGGTCGTTCATCAAATCCATCGCGGCGTTGGCACGTGTCCAGTGATCATCGCTGTATTGATTATTCACAATGTCACCGAGGTGCGTGACGAACTTGATATTTTCGGTCACGATATTGTCCACAATCCACTGCGTCTGCGACTTGTAAATCTCAGCGCGTGAATCATTGTTAACGTAGTTTTGCGTATCCGGAAGTGCGATCACAGTGAACACCTCCTCGACACTAAAGTTTGCGGTAATCGTTCCATACGCACGATCCATTGGGAGCACGATCGTGTTACCACCGATCAAAGCACCTGCGGTATCACCCGTCCAACCACTGAAATAATATCCAGCCGCCGGTGTCGCCGTAATGGTCAACGGTGTCGTATCACCATACCAGCCGTCGACAACATCGACACTGCCGCCAGTTGTCGCTTCAGTATCGATTAAGTATTCGGTCAAGAATAACCAAGTCAGCTCGGTATCGCGAGTAATGTCGAAAGTCACCGTTGCTCCATTACCTGTGCGCGGTGCGCTACCGATCGCAGTCCAACCAATCGGCGTGCTCCGTGTATCGGATGTAGTCTCACCGACAACGGATACGGTCACCTCTGAGCCTGAAGTATAACTGTGTGCACCGGCGACTGGAGTCGATGTGCCTTGCGAAGAAAGAATCGTCAACACGGGGTCAGCCAACGGGTCCGTCACACTGACGGTCACTGTAATTGTATCCGTTGCTAAGCCATCGGATACCGAAACCACGAAACTGTCGATTCCTGAGAAACCGGCATCCGGTGTATAGCTAATCGTCGCCTCCGTATCACTTTGTGTATCGATCGCGGCTGTGCCATTACCTGCAGGAGTCGATACGGACCAAACGAGTGTATTACCGTTCGCATCAGTCACATGATAGACCACTGCCTGAGCATCCGAATCTTTTGTCGTGTTCAGCGCGAATTCGCTCCCTTCAGTGATCACTGGTGTGGTATTGGATACGTTTACTGTGACAACAATCTGATCCGTTTTTGCGCCATCACTCACTTCCACAATAAAACTATCATTCCCGACATAAGCACCGGAAGTGTAAGTGACTGTAGCCTGAGAATTGCCATCAATCGTCACGACCGCCGAACCATTTGCAGCGTCTTCTGCGATGGACCAGCTGAGCGTATCCTCATTGCCATCCGTGGCATTAAATATCAGAGGGTAAGCGACATTCATTTGAGCGCTCACGCTCACCGATTCACCTTCTGTAATCACAGGTGCTTCATTCGGAGTCGGTTTCGTGGTCGATGTGATACGCCCGGCAACAGGGCCAAGTGATGCGATTTGCGTATCCGTCAAGGCCTCATCCCAAAGGGCGAAATTTGTGATATGAAGATTGCCATCATCACCATCATTGTCTCCTAACAGGATGAACTCACTGCCGAGCGCATAGCGCGCATCGATACCGTCTTTCGGTGTGCCCGTATGCCACTGCACTCCATTAACCCACATGGAGCCACCATCGGTCTCACCTGCCTCGACTCGCAACACGACTCGATACCATGCCCCGGCAGATACAGTGTTAGAGCTATAACCTTGAAAGCCTTCATTTGTGCCGATGGCTCCGCTGGTGTTGAAAAAGAGATCGCCGTCGTCGTCGTTTGCGAGCGTAGTTTGGAAGAATGTCTTCCAACCGAGTGAAGGCACATACACATCCCACAGCATTGTGTATTCGTTCGTCAAAGTGCCTCCACCATTCGCTCCAATCGGGTTAGTGACTAAGTAGTTGGTTTGCGTGCCAACATCCATAGCGCCATCATCACTATACGCACCAGCCACCACAGAAGCCGCCTCGCCCTGCTCGACTAAATCATTTCCAATCGTCGCCACGGTAGGATCGACTGCGAAATCAAACTCCCAAAGGCCAACCGGAGTCGGCCATGCGGGATTCGCGGGGTCTTGGACTAAGATCGATACCGTTACCGCATCGCTAGCTTCTGCATCGGCAGCTTCGATTTCAAAACTATCCAAGCCGCTAAAGCCTGCATCCGGAGTATAAGAAAAACTCACAGAACTATCATCACTCTGATGGATCGCGACAGTGCCATTCGCTGCAGGTATCGAAACGCTCCATACGATCGAATCATTCTCAGGATCCGACACATGGAGTGTGCCCTCTACTGCCGCACCGTTAAGCACAGCATCACTCATCCGATAGCTGCTGCCTTCGGTAATTTCAGGTGCCTCATTTGGATCATACTCCAAAGCACCGAGCACGGCATCCCCCGCGGCTCCGATACCGGCAATCGACGCCGGTGAAAGCGGATGATCCCAAATCGCAAAGGCCCCTATATTGAGTGAAGCATTTTCGCTACTATTGTCAGCGAAGAGCAACAACACATCATCCAACGCATAACGCCCGTCTACAGTTTGGTTGCTATGCGTATGAAAAAGTTCGCCGTCGATATAAACTTCAAAGCTCGGCAAGTCCGCAACAATCACGACCCGCTGCCAATTAGCTTCATCGATTGCGGCACTCGTATAACCCGCATCAGCGGTGCCCATGGTGTCATTATTACTACGGATGAAATATTCGCCGTCGCTCGCGTTGGTCGTGTCGGTTTGGAAAAAACAACGCCATGCACTACGACTCCCGGATGGAGAGAACACATCAAACATCAAAGTATATTCATTCACACCCGTGCCGCCGCCATTGGCTGCGATACCATGGGTCAAGTTCAGGCGATTCGCAGTTCCCGTGACAGTTGTTATGACGCCATCGAGACTCAATCCATTGGCATCAGCCAGCGCACTCGTCTGCGAAGGCGTGCTGCCTTCAACCTCAAGTGTAACACCATCGTTCGCAAGCGTCGCTGCAGTAATATTCGCTGCATCATCAAAATCCCAAAGACCCACAGGTTCCACAACAAATCCCGAAAGACCGGCGTCGGCGCTTCCCATGTCAGCGATTTCGTGATCACTTAAGCGCTCATCATACAGCGCGATATTACTGACGATCACCCGTGACTGTTCAGCAGTCGTATTATCCTGAAAGATTCCAAATGTGGATGCAATCGAAGCGCGGTCAAAATCGAGTGTGTTGTTACTATTGTTATCACCAATTTTGACACCATTCAAATAGACACTGCGGCCCACTCCGCCGTTATCGACCGCATAGACGAAGCGATACCATGTATTACTCAAAAATGTGCCACTACTACCGGTGTAATTAATTGCTGCGACACCAAGTTCCGTATTCCCCGTCTGCTTACGGATAAAATAATCACCATCTCCCCCACTATTAAATTCTAGTATTCCGGTGAAGTTACCATTGTCCGCACCACCGTCGGTAAAATCAGGCACCATCATATCAATCACGATGGTGAACTGATTGCTTCGAGTCGCGGCCTCATCTCCATTCGCTCCGATAGGATTCGTCGCCGTCAAATAGGCAGTGCGCGCAACATCCGCGGCACCCGGCACATCCGCAGATGCAATCACAGTGCCGTTCAGAAGCAATGGGCTTCCGATACTGGCTGCGCCGAGATCGGATGGATCTTCAAATTCCCAGAGCCCCACAGGCTCCGCCGCAAAGATAGAGGCAGGCAACAGAGCTGCCAAGGCGAGTGATGAGTGTGCAAACGCACGACGAATAAATGATTTCATGGTGAAAAGGCTCAAAGGCCATCGCGGTAAAATTGAAAAATCGGGCGACTGAAATAAGCCCGAATATTATATATAATTCCTTAAGAACGGCGGCGGATCATGCTAAACCCCAACGCAGCCAGTCCGATCAACATCGCATAAGCAGAAGGCTCTGGAACAATTGCGTCGGCACTGGCTCCACCAAAACCAGAAACTTCAACCTCGCTCAAAGTGTGATCCCAGAAAGCTAAATTGTTGAGTAATGCCTCACTAGTCTCAGCACCATTATCCACAAGTATGAGTAATGAGCTACCGACATTAAACCGATCCGCAGTGCTGGTCACCTGGTTCACCAAAGAACCATTTATATAATACGACAATTGCGAGTCATCAAATGTAATGGTAATACGATTCCACTCTGAAGCAGCAACAGTTCCTGCATAATCACCACTGACTCCAATGCCATTGGCACTATGAATAAAGGAATCACCATCACCCGCATTTCCAGTGTCCGTCTGAAAGAGTGAAGTATAGTTCCCCGCAAATCCTTGATCAAAATTGATATCCATCATCAAGGACCATGCGCTTGTCGGTGCGCTCGCATCATTTGTCATCACCAACCACTGCTCACCGCTACCACTTGTTACATTATAGCCGAGACGAGCGAGGTTTGCCACTGTCGCCGTTTCTCCACCGATCATTGCGGAATCATAAGATTCAACGATCGCACTGCCGGAATCTGAAACCGTAGTCAGCGCACTCCCGCCAAGAACGCGATTAGTCAAATCACCATCAAAAGCCCATGAGCCAACGAGTGAGGCCGATGCTACTTGCATTAGAATTACGGAGCCGAATGCACAAAGTGTGGTAGTTTTCATATTAAGTTGCCTTATGAAGGAAGTTATAGCCGTGTTGAAACGCACCATCCCGGCAGAGGGAGGCACATGAAGGAGCCGAGGTATTTCAGCAAAAGATAGCCCCGCAATAGCAAAAATCCTTCGTCACACAGCTTTCACATGACGCCAATATTACTGACACTGTTATGACACAAAACTCCTCTCAAAAAGATTTAGACGAACAAACTTCGTCCAATAATTGAGTTAAGTAAGTTGAGAATACTCTCTCTTCACGCGCTTTATTAATCTTTAAGATTCATGTCTCCGTGTCCGAAGAACTTTACTGCGCAGACTCATCATTGTGATTCACGCTAATGCGACTGAGCAAAGAGTCGATCGATGTGATCAGCGTATTTAAAACCGTGAGCGACGACTTATCCAGACTGAAGGCAACTTCTTGTAGATGGGCTTGAGATGAAGAGAGTTCAGCAGACTCGGCCTCATCATTTGTTCGACGCTGGGTGACTGCTTGCTGAATCGCTTGGCTCAACTCAAAGGTCTGACCGTTCGACTGCTGCAATTGCGCAGCAATTGCCTGCAATGCCTCCAGTAAACGCGGCATATCCTCAGCACTCAGCTTCGCTAAATCTGTTTGATGCGCACTGGCGCGATCGAGCGAAAGGGCCCCCTGATCTTGTACCACATTCACCAGCTCACGTATCGCACCACCAATGCCATTTTCAGCATCGCTTCGGCCAGCAGCCAAGGCTTGTCCAATCCCATCCAGCCCTTCCTTGAAGTCGGACAATTGAGCCACCACTCGATTGATGGGATCGCCCTCGCTGCCACCGAGCAATTTCTTTCGGTTGAAACGTTTCTTAATTTCATCCCAGCGTGCCTGTTCTGCCTCGCTGAGTTTGCCTTCAATCTCTTTGAACTTAAGCAAATTGGCCTCGGCCCCATCGGTGAGTGTCTGCGCCTCGCCGGTGTAGTGGTCGACAATGAGTTGCTCGACTTCTGCATCTGTCATGATGGGCAAGAGCTTCTCCGCGATCCGATTCATATTACGATACGAGCCTTGCAGTTTAAAGGAGGGCTCGGTGCGATAATCGTCGGCCTGCGCAGCGGAGCGCACATACTCTAGATTGACCCGCAAGATAGTGTCGCGCACGCGCATCATCATCTTCATCACAGCGACCATGTCGTTGATCTCCTCCATCGAGTAGGAAGAAACGAAGCTTACGCCTTCACGCTGATCGGTCTCCGCAATTTGCATCACGGCATACACATCCTTGCGATCCTTGCCAGCAAGTATGCCCAAGGTGCGATTCGAGGTTAATGAATTCTCAATATAAGAGGCCTCAAAATATTGGCTGTTCTCACCGATAATATCGCCGAGATTGTAGGTGTCGGCACGATTCGCCAACATGTCGGGAATCTGAAATTTGCCCCCGGCCTCGGTATAAGGATTGCCCGCCATGACCACCGCCACTTTGCGTCCACGAAAGTCATAGGTGCGCGACTTCCCCTTATACACGCCCTCAATACGGCGGGTGCCATCACAGAGGGAAATAAACTTTTGCAAGAGCTCGGGGTTGGTGTGCTGAATATCATCTAGATAGATCAACACATTATCCCCCATCTCGAAGGCTAAGTTAATTTTTTCCACTTCCTGGCGAGCTGCCAAGTTGGGGCATTGTGAGGGATCGAGCGAAGTGACGTCGTGCCCGAGCGAGGGACCATTGACTTTGACAAAGGTGATCCCCAGGCGATTGGCGACATACTCCATCAAGGTTGTTTTACCATAGCCCGGCGGCGAGATCAGCAACAGCAAGCCCATGCGGTCGGTGCGTGTATCCTCACCGGCACTACCGATTTGCTTGGCAAAGTTCTCACCGATCAAGGGAAGGTAGACTTCATCCAGCAAGCGATTGCGCACGAAGGCGCTCAGGACTTGCGGCTTAAACTCGTTGAGGCGCAGCTCGGCCTCTTGTTGTTCTAGCAGTTCCTTCTTGCGAGACTCGTAGCGAAAATAAAGAGCTTGATCCTGAGCTTCGAACTTTCGCATGCGTTGCATAAACTCGAGGTAATTAAAGTGATACCCCCCCCCATCGGCGATGATGCGGTGGTCACCCTTGAGGCCAGCAACGGTATGCTTGATCGGCACGTTGAGAATCTTACGACGCTCGAGACCACCGCGCAGTAAATGTGCAGCTGCCTCGGGCAGGAATACCCGCAAGTCCGCATCTAGCTGATGTGTGACAGCGTAGCCCTCCAACCAATCATGAATCACACGATACTCGCTCAGCACATCGCCGCTGACTTGCTGCACCGCACCTTGATAGGCCTCCTCAAAGCGTTTAGTGGAAAGCTCTCGCTTAAAACGATCGATCAAATCGGCAGCCTCTTTGGTGCAATAAAGATCGGCATCCTGAACGATTTCATAAAACAGATACTCCGCAGCAGTGGCGTACTCGATCGATTCAAAAAATGCACTCTCCTGAGCAAAGCGAGCAATGGCTTCACTGAGCTCATCGATGTAATTTTTCTGCGTATGATGATTCGGAAAGAGGCGCAGCATCTGGCCGAAAGCATCGATCCGCTCGCGTAGATGGTTAGTCAAGCTCTGCCCAGCTTGGCTGTGCCAAAAAACTAAGGCGCAAGCGCGGACGCCAGGGCTGTAGCGCAGTAAACCAATATTAGAATGTGTTTGCGCCAGCTGATTGAGAATCGCGCAGGCATCAAAGTCGTGCACACCCTTAGTATAGGACTCTTGATAACGGGGCGCCATAAAATCGCGCACCGATTCCAGACGCGCCTCCTCACTGAGTTGTAAATAGTCCTCGGCCCCCTGCGCCTCCAAATATTTGTAGGCCAAATACTCGGCACGATACACTTGATCGTTCTCCGAGCAGCCATGCATCTGCCACGCTGGCTGAGTCTCCAGCAATTCGGAGTCCTGCATTTTCTCGTAAAACTGAGTGCCCGAGAGATGGGTATACAGCGCCCCCTCACGCAAGACTGATGTCAATTCGAGTGTCTGCGTATTCACAGTAAAGGCGTGACGCCCAAACTTAATGAGGTTTTCCCCATCAACGAAGAGCTCTTGTTTATCTTTGAGCTGCCGCACGGCATCGCCCTGAATGGTTTTAAGCCGCGTCAGCAACTCGTCGCCCTTCATGCCCTCTCCTAATGCTTTGAGCTCTTCGACGAGGTCGCGCACCTTGTCGACCATGAGGTCGGAGGCAAAATACCCGTTGATATCGTTGATCTCTTTGAGTGCCTTGGCGCGATTATCGATGCCTTTTAAAATGCGCTCTGCAGATTGTACCAGCTTGCTCACGCGGCGATTGCGCGCCTCCTGCAAACTCGCCTTCTTGGACTCGAAGGTATTGTAAAGTTCCGCCCGCTTGTCGGCCAAGAGCTCGATAAATTCATCAAACTCCGCGTATTTGCCCTCCAGTTCTTCCAGCTGCACGACCGCCTTAGTCAAGAACTCATCACAGCGCTCGGGCTCATCGGCGATGTCCAGATAGTTGGCGACTGATTGCTCCAGTAACTTGATCTGCGCTTGAAATTGCGCCGAGCCCTCCTTGCGCATCAGCTCCTGGCGCGAGCGTTTCACCTCGGCCTTGAGGCGATTGAGCTCGGTAAAAATATCAGAAATGGTGTCGATGATGCGCGTGGTCTCGGTGGCATCTTCGATCTTAAGGTTCGAAACCATTTCGATCAGCATTTCGAGTTGCGCGCCGGTGCCGTCGAGCTCGCCCAGCAGATCCTTCGCCATGGCGGCGGTTTTGATCTCCGGCATCGCGCTCTCCACCTCCTGTAATTGCTGGTGGTAAGGCGCGAGCGCCTGTGGCTGCAGCAGGAACTCAACGGTCGCTTGCGCAAGCGAATCCATTTGAGTCGCGACGCCCTCTTCCAGCTCATCACACAGTGCGATATCGACGTATTTTAGATCCCGTAGGCCAATCACTTCGCCCCGCAATCGACGCAGATGAGCCAAATAATCGACAAAGACGCGCACATCTTCCGGCTGCGCGCCCGCAAGCTCGGTAAAAAGTTTACGCGCCTGTGTTTGCACCAGCTGAGTCTGCTTCAAGGTCGACTTGCGAATGCGCTGCACTTTCTCAAATTCTGCAATGGCGGCTTGGCCGGTATCACGAATCTGAGACAGTGTATCTTTGAGATTAAACGCATCCTCAGAGCCGAGCCAGAAGTAGCTATCAATGGTGGCCACACAGGTCTTCACCAGATCTAGGTAGAGCCCCTCGTAGGCATCCTCGCGCTGCAACAAATTATAGATGCTGTGACATTCTGCGATGCAGCGCACAATGCTGGCGTTACCGATCTTAAATAAATAATTATCGCTACTCGCTTCGACAGTCAGCTCTTCCGTCGCATACGGAGTCTGCCAGATTTGCAAGGTGTGGTGCTTTTGCGGCTCCTCATGTGCTTTAAAATAAATCAGCGAGCCATCCTCAAATGTACTGTAGCCGTGTGCTTCGATCGGACTCTCTACTTTTTGAGCAATGAGATTATAGGAGAGCAATTGATACAGGCCCTCACTTTGCTGATAAAACACATAGAGAAAATCCTCTCCATTAGGTGCTTTCAACACGCGCTCAAAGGTCATCTCGCCGGTGGCATGACTGAAGCGCTTAAAATCGCCATTGTGGAGGTAATACCCGTCCGCAAAAATCACCCCGTGATCTTCGGGCAACATCACACAGGAGTGTGCCACCGAATCCACGCGCTTCACTTCTTTCACCTTTTCGTTATAAATGAAATAGCGCGTCTGCTTCTCCTGGTAGGGCGTAATGCGAAGAAAAATCAGGCTGCCCACACATGCATAGTGAATGTCAGCATCGTCCAGCGTTTGATCAGGATTCTCAACAGGCTCGGAATAAATCCCCTCCCCACTGTCGGTATTGTCTTCAACCTTAATCGTTAGATCGCCTCCGATGGTTTCGACAAACAAGCGATCATCGATCGAGACGTGCGGAAAGCTGCCCGTACGGTGCAGGTCGCGATGCGCCCGTGTCCATTTAAACGAGTGTTGATCGGGAAACACATACTCGTGCTCGAAGCGATTACCGAGGTAGCTTAAAGTATCGTCCTGTATCAGCCATTTGAATACCTTAACATCACGCAGATCGTCACTAATCTGAAACACCATCAAAAGGTGTGGGCCGACGATCATAAACTTCGCAAAGAAAGTATTTTTATAATATTTATAAAGGTACTGAAAGTCCGCCTCAAACTCACTGGACTCGAGTGCCACCAGCGGCTCCTCATGAAAAGAGTGATCCGAGGCATCGTAGCGAAACTTGGCAAAAACATCCGTCACCTCCACCTGCGACTTCAGGCCCATGTGCACATTGTAGCCGAAAATAAAACGCCCTCCCGGCAATGCAATCATACCGCGCGGGATGCAATTGTTCCCCGTCTGTATTCGATCGGTCGCCAGCAAGTGAGTGTCCACCGCACCGAACACGGATTTACGCTCCGCATCAAGCTGCTGCACGCGCTCCAAGAGCGCACTGCTTTGAGTCGTCAGGCGATTACGAATCACCTCATAAGCGCCCCCTTCGAGTTTTTGCTCTGTCGCTGGATTCTGACTAGCCATACTGGATCAATTGCCTGCTGTTTATATAAAGTCGCCGCAGAAGACAGCGACAGCTGCGCGCTGTCGCTGCCCCTAGCAGCTTAGTGTCGGCTAGCGCCTATTTTTGCCCCATACTAAGGAACTGTTGCACACGCTCATTGGCCAGACCGAACTTCTCAGCCATGCCGGCCAGTCCGCGGATGCGGCTGAGCTGATCTTCATCATTAGTTTCCGAAGCCAACTTCATCATCAAGTTAGCGATCGACAAGTCCTTCACTGTGGCCACATCGATGTTGAAGTCTTTCAACCAGTTTGAAACCTGAGCTCGGAAATATTCAGGGTCTCCATTGAAGAAGGTCTCCTTCACATCAGTCAGTGCGGGACTGCTACTCAAGGTGCGCTCAAAGGACTTACCACGAGTCACAGCGCCAATGATATCGTTATAAAATTCGGTGCTACCACCCACGATATCAACCTTAGTATTCTTAAGCGAATCAGAGAGCACTTGGGCCTGATGACGCGCGATATTTTCGTTAACACGAATGCTTTCGAGCTCGACCTCTTTGTCCTTTTCGAGGCGAAGTTTAAACTCTTCGTGCTCCTTGCCCGCTTCGTTGAAGAGTTTCATCGCAGCAGCCTTTTCGGTAATGCCCTTGGCATCGGCTTCGAACTTTAATGAGGCAGATTTAGCATCGGCTTCGCCCTGTCTCAAGCTGGCAGCAGCCCTTGCTTCCAAGACCTTGGCATCGCCTAGACCTTCGGCCGCGGTTTCCGCCGCAACGCCTTCTGCGAGGTGCTTCTTGGCGAGCGCTTGTTTGACCGAAGCGGCTTCTTCTGCTTCAGCGGCGATGATCATCTCTTGCGCAGACAGCTCAGTAGCTTGCTTGCTAGACTCGGCCCGGCGGACCTCCTTGTAATATTCTTCGTCAGCCTTCAACTTTTCAGCCTCTTGGCTAGCTTCAGCTTCCTTCAGTCGAGTTAGCTTCTCGCGTTCGGCCTTTTCTTCCGCATCTGTAATTGCGATGCGCTTTTGACGATCAGCAGTGGCAAAGGACTCGGTATCTTTAATCTTTTCTTGCTCGATCACGACGGTCTTCTCAACCATCACACGCTCTTTAATGACATCTTGGATATTGCGCTTTTCAATTTCGACCGCCTTGGTCTTTTCGATGTCCGCCAATGTAGTGACCTTATCGCGCTCCACGACTTCGAGTTGACGGTCACGTTCGACACGCTCGGTTTCTACCGCTTCGGTCTTCTGCTTATTCTTTTCTGCCACGATCACCTGGCGCTGCATGTTTTCACGAGCGATTTGTAATTCTTCGTCAGTGTTGATCTGAGCTTGCTCGGCGCGTAGGCGTTGCTCTTCAGCAACGCGCTTCGCTTCAGCTTCCTCACGCGAACGAATCACGGAAATTTCACGCTTTTGCTTCTCTTCAGCCTCCGCTTGTTGTTTCTCCATCTCCAAGACTGCCTCGATACGCTGCACATCGTTCTGCTTGATGGTTTGAATGCGGCGATTGGCAATCTCGTTTTCCAGAATCGCCTGAGTCGCCGTGCGCTCGGCAATCTTCTTAATGCCCTCGGAGTCGAGGATATTGTCCGGATTTAAAGCTTCAAGTGGAGTTTGCTCCAGGTAATCAATTGCCACGTCTTCCAGCGCGTAGCCATTCAAATCCTGCCCGATAACTTCAATGATCTTATTACGGAAATCAATGCGGTCGGTGTAGAGGCTTTCAAAGTCGAATTGCTTACCTGCAGTCTTCAAAGCTTCCGAGAACTTGGCATCGAAGAGCTCGCGAATTTTATCCAGATCCGACGCACGCTCACAGCCGACTGCCTTCGCGACCGCTTTCACATCATTTTCATGCGGATTCACTCGCACGTAGAAGCCAACACTGATATCCGCTCGCACATTATCCTGACAGATCAAACCATCCTTGCCACGACGATCCAAGGGCAAGTGCTGCACTCGCAAGTCCATGATTTCCAGTTTGTGCAGCACTGGCACACTCACCATGCCCGCAAATGAAACCTGTGTGCCGCCAAAACCATTGCGCACGAGTGCATAGCCTTGGTCGACCTTACGGTACATTTTTATAAGTGTGACCAACAAACCAACAATCGCCGCGGCGACTCCTAGCAACACTGTGAGGCCCACAGATTCAATAATGGCAAGTGACTGTATCATATTCATATTATCTTAGATCTTGGTTAATTCGTTGGTTATCTTCCTGACTGTATAAAGCATACGCTGCGCATCTTCGCTAATGATCAATGCAGTATCCCCCGCTTGCAGCGGGGCACTCTCCGAAGCAAGGCGCACATTCACCACCAAAGGACCTTCCGGCGTGCTGACCTCGGCTTGCCCAAAACTTGCATCCACTCGGTCTGAACGCACATGGCATGTTCGCCCAATCATCGTCAAATTGCCGTCGGTCTTGTCTTCGAGTCGCTGGTAAAAGACCGCCACCGGCCACAAGGCCAAAGACGAAACGATCAAGCCCGGCACTGCGACCGCAGCGGACAGCGCAAAACCAATGATCCCGGAACCTCCGGAATTTAAATAAAAGTTGCCAATTAAAGCCATCGACCAGGCACAAATCACTAAGCCCGACACCACGACCATCAGAGGCAGGCTGCCGAGATGAATAAACTCCATCAAGCCAGTGAGTGCCCCACCACCCGTATTGGCATCAATATCAGCGTCGGCATCCACATCGACATCGGCGTCCACGTCAAAATCGAAGCCTAGAAAATCCAGATCCACGACTCCGATAACCGCAATCGACCAATACAACATGACTAGGATCAGCATTAGAGTCCAGGGCATGTTGTACCAACGCAAGGCTTCAGTAAACAGTTCTTCAATCATTTGAGTGGGGCAAAATAATAACAGAAAAAGTGAGCAAATATATTACAATAAGCGAGAGATTTTATACAAACACCTTGCCAAAATAAGTAATTTCTAAAAATCATTAGCTGTGCAATCCCACGAAATTATCAAAACTTGCTTCGTTGACAGCTCTCCGAAGGCACTCGCCGCCGAACTCGGCATATCACAGTCCCTCATCTATAAGTGGTCGCAACCAGTAGGTGAAACTCAAAGCGGCTCTAAGAACCCCTTGGATCGGGTTTGCGCCCTCAACGAGGCCTGCGGCGACAACCAACTGATCAAATGGTTGGCTGCGCAAGCGGACGGTTATTTCGTGCCAAACAATGTCGTATCCGCAAAACATGACGCACTGAACCCAGCCACGCATGAGATGGTCAGTCAATTTGCCTCTCTACTCGGAGAAATCGCCAACGCTGGCCTCGACGAACGCATCACCCAAGAAGAAGCTGCCGGCATACGCAAGCGCTGGGACACACTCAAATCCTTCGCCGACGGTTTTGTAAACGCCTGTGAACGCGGCGACTTCGATCAAATGAAAGAGATCGAAAAGCAGTGGAGCCGAAGCGCTTGAGCGCACTTGGGAATGACACGAAAAAGCCCGCAGCTTTTACAAGCAGCGGGCTTTTGGAAATATTACGTGATGCGGCGTGAGTCGCACCTACGCGGCATTAACTAGACGTTAATGGAAATATCAACACCAGCAGGCAGGTTGAGCTTCTTGAGCTCATCCACTGTGGCTGCAGTTGGCTCGACGATATCGATCAGGCGCTTATGTGTGCGAACTTCAAACTGATCCATCGACTTTTTGTTAACGTGAACGGAACGATTCACAGTGAACTTTTCGATCTTAGTTGGAAGGGGCACAGGACCAGCAACGCGAGCGCCAGAGCGCTTAGCTGTTTCGACGATGTCCGCAGCGGACTGGTCAATTACGCGATAATCAAAGCCTTTAAGGCGAATACGGATACGTGGTGTGCTCATATTTTATATTTGTTTGGTTAAGGTTTACTGATGTTTCAGTTAAAATGTGCTTTTGAAATTGAGACTAAATGCTTTCTTGCTTAATCCCGATTAATAGCGCCCCCGAGTGGAGGTTTCTAAAATTTTATTAAGGATGTTCTGCGGGACCGGCTCGAAGGATTCGGGCTCCATACTATAGGAAGCGCGTCCTTTACTGAGCGAACGCACGATGGTGGCGTAGCCAAACATCTCTTGCAGCGGCACTAGGGCGGAGATCGAAATGAAAGCGGACTTACCAGTTACATTCTGAATCTGACCGCGTCGACGATTGAGATCCCCCATGATATCACCTTGATACTCGTCAGGTGTTTCAACTTCGACCTTCATCATGGGCTCGAGCAGCTGTGGGCTCGCCTTTTCCATAGCATCGCGGAAGGCGAAAATACCGGCCATCTTGAAAGACATCTCGGAGGAATCGACTTCGTGGAAAGAACCATCAAAGAGGGTGACTTTCACATCGACAACGGGATAACCACAAACGGAACCGTTGTTAGTCGCTTCACGAATACCATCCAAGGTTGGCTTAATAAATTCTTTTGGAATGACGCCGCCAACGGTCTTGTCGACGATTTCGATACCAGCGCCGCGCTCGAGCGGCTCCAACTTAATACGGGCATGGCCATATTGGCCACTGCCACCAGTTTGACGCACGAACTTACCCTCGCCTTCTGAATTGGTTGAAACGGTTTCGCGGTAGGCAATTTGCGGGCGTCCGGCTTCGGCGCCGACTTTAAATTCGCGGAAAAGACGATCCTTAATGATTTCGAGGTGCAACTCACCCATGCCAGCGATGATCGTCTGGCCAGTCTCTTCGTCGCTACTGACAACAAAAGTTGGATCTTCTTCGGACAAGCGCTGCAAACCAGTCGCCATCTTTTCCTGGTCAGCGGAGGTCTTGGGCTCGATCGACATCGAGATCACTGGCTCTGGAAATGTAGGCGGTTCTAAACGTATGTCCACGCCCTTTGCGCAAAGAGTATCCCCGGTCACAACATCGCGAGCACCGACAATGGCGCATATATCCCCCGAATAGGCGACATCAATATCTTCGCGTGAGTCAGCCTTCATGACCAGTAAGCGCGAAATGCGTTCGGTTTTACCGGTGCGTGGATTATAAAGTGCGGTCCCCTTAGCCAAGCTACCGGAGTAGACTCGCATGAAAACTAGCTTACCGACATAACCGTCGTTCATTAACTTGAAAGCGAGTCCTGTAAACTTGGCGTTGTCATCGGGCGCAACTTCAACATCGCGGCCGGCTTCTGTCTCCCCCTTCATAGGCGGTAGATCGAGCGGACAAGGCAAATAATTGACAACCGATTCTAAGACGGCCTGCACGCCCTTATTTTTAAAGGCGCTGCCAGGAATCACACCACAGAAATCAAGTGAAATGGTGGCTTTACGAATGGCTGCACGAATATCGTCGGCACTGAGCTCTTCGCCCTCCAAATACTTATCCGCCAGCGCGTCATCAAAGTCGGCCAGCGCTTCGATCAGCTTCTCGCGATACTCTTGGGCTTGATCGACATAATCAGCGGGGATCGGCCCCAGCTCAAATGTCATACCTGAAGCATCGGCGGCATCGTAAATACGGGCATCCATGGATGCGAGATCGATCAGACCGACAAAATCTTCCTCCGAACCAATCGGTAAAAAGATGGCGTGTGCATTCGCAGCGAGGCGATCGCGCATGGACTCAATGGCCGCAAAAAAATCCGCGCCCACGCGGTCCATTTTGTTTACGAATGCGATGCGCGGGACCTTATACTTGGTCATTTGGCGCCAGACCGTTTCGGACTGCGGCTGCACGCCAGCGACGGCACAAAAGACACCTACGGTGCCATCGAGCACTCGCAGCGAGCGTTCGACTTCTGCCGTAAAATCGACGTGCCCGGGGGTGTCGATAATGTTAATCTTATTACAGATTCCGGCAAATGGACCTTCTTGATTGGTCCAGTTACAGGTGATCGCAGCCGAAGTGATGGTAATACCACGTTCGCGCTCTTGATCCATCCAATCGGTAACAGCGCTACCTTCATGAACTTCGCCCATCTTATGGACGACACCTGCGTAAAATAAAATTCTTTCCGTCGTCGTTGTTTTGCCTGCATCGATATGCGCAGCTATGCCGATGTTGCGCGTATGCTCCAAGGGGAACTTACGCTTAGGCGAGTTAGCTGACGCTGTGCTAGTAGCGGACATAAAACAATTAGACTGGAAAAGAACGAGTGGCGCGAGGAAGTCCTCAGACTACCAGCGCAAGTGTGCAAAGGCACGGTTGGCTTGGGCCATACGGTGCACTTCTTCCTTTTTCTTAACAACACCACCAGTGTTGTTATACGCGTCGATAATTTCGTCTGCCAAAGCTTCGTTCATCGGAACGCCCTTGCGGCTGCGAGCTGCATTCACCATCCAACGGAAAGCCAAAGCTTGTTGACGCTCGAAAGAGATCTCAACGGGCACCTGATAGGTAGCACCACCCACACGGCGGCTCTTCACTTCAAGCTTAGGACGCGAGTTTTCAAGCGCACCCATAACTAGGTCTACAGGATCGCCTTTTTCGAGTTTTTCACTTACACGCTGGAAAGCAGTGTAAACGATTTTCTGAGCCACGGTGCGCTTACCACGCTCCATGATCATGTTCACAAGATTGGCAACCAGAGTGCTATTATAGCGAGGATCTGGAATAAGAGGACGTTTTACGGCTTGGCGACGACGTGACATAGTAAGAAAGAAATAAGATTTAAGAAATCAGAATCAAGAAACAGCTAAATTAAGAAACAGCTAAACTAAGAAACACTTAGCAGGCCTCAGGAAGCATCCTTAGGACGTTTCACACCATACTTCGAGCGACTACGGCGACGCTTCTCAACACCGACACAGTCAAGCGTGCCACGCACGATGTGATAACGCACACCGGGAAGGTCCTTCACACGACCACCACGCACAAGCACGATACTGTGCTCTTGCAGATTGTGACCTTCGTCAGGAATGTAGGCAATCACTTCGATGCCATTAGTCAAACGAACCTTAGCCACCTTACGGATAGCAGAGTTCGGCTTTTTAGGCGTACGAGTCATAACTTGAACACAGACACCACGGCGAAATGGGTTCTTGTCCAGGTGACGAGACTTGGATTTTACCTTTTGAACAACACGAGGGTTGCGGACTAGTTGGTTAATTGTTGGCATTGAAATTGATCGCTGGAATTAGAGAAAGACGGCGAAAGTAGCGCTTGGCCTTTCCTGTGCAAGTACCTTTTTGCATTTTTTTCGAGGTAATCAAGCAGGGCCTTGCCATGCTTCACATAAGCCACTCCCCCGTTAGCCCACGAGCACAGGCCACAAGCGCGCTTGGGACCGATTCGAAAAGCCCGCAAGGGCCGCACACTCGAGAGAAAGATACCATAATTCTCAAGCTTGCAAATACAGCACCGACTCTCAATCTGCGCGCATGCTCACTAGCCTATTCGGATATTGTTCCTTAATCGCCTTCGCTTGGCTCTGCTCAAGCTCTCGTAAAGACATCAACTGGCGCACAGTCATAGGAGCCATCCTGATACAATTCGGATTTGGCGCATTGGTATTGTTCTCCCCATGGGGCAAATTTGGGCTCGAAGTGCTCTCCGTCATGGTGGGTGACGTCATTAGCTTCGGCTTCGTGGGCATCGAATTTCTATTCGGAGGACTCGCAGGACACCAACACAACTTAGGCTTCCTCTTCGCATTCACCGTATTACCAGTAATCATATTCTTCTCCTCACTGATCTCCGTTCTCTACTTCTTAAGGGTGATGCCTATTATAGTCGCCTCACTAGGCGGTGTAATCCAAAAGCTACTCGGCACCAGCCGCGCGGAGTCCCTCAGTGCGACAGCCAACATTTTTGTGGGACAAACCGAGGCCCCGCTCGTCATCAAACCCTACCTTAGCAGAATGACCAAGTCGGAGTTTTTCGCAATTATGGTGGGCGGGCTATCCTCTATAGCTGGTAGCGTCATGGCCGGCTACGCCAGCATGGGGGTCAGCTTGGAATTCCTACTGGCTGCCTGCTTCATGGCCGCCCCCGCAGGCCTACTCTTCGCCAAACTACTGCTACCCGAGACTGAAGAGCCGAACAACGAAAAGCTGCCCGAAGACATTGAAGGGGCCCCGGTCAATGTATTTGATGCGGCTGCGCAAGGTGCCAGCGACGGGCTCAAGCTCGCGCTCAACGTAGGCGCCATGCTCATCGCATTCGTCGGGCTGATCGCACTAAGCAATGGCATACTTGGCAATGTGGGCGACCGCCTCGGACTGGAAGGCCTCAGCATACAACTATTACTGGGCTACGCATTTTGCCCGCTCGCATGGATTCTCGGCATCCCATGGGAGCAGGCAATTCAGGGCGGCGCGATCATTGGCCAAAAAATCGTGCTCAACGAATTTGTAGCCTTCCTAGAATTCACCCATATACAAGAGACGCTCAACCTGCGCAGCCAGGCAATCCTAACCTTCGCTCTTTGCGGCTTCGCCAACTTCTCATCGATCGCGATCCTACTCGGCGGCCTCGGCAGCCTGATACCAGAGCGCCGCAGCGAAATCGCGCAATTAGGCATGCGCGCCCTGCTCGCCGCCTCACTGGCAAATTTCTCAAGCGGAGCAATTGCCGGAATGCTGGTGCAGTAAGCATTTCAGAGTTGCCAATCCAGTAAGCCTTGGCGTTCTTTGGAGGTATGAAACTCATCGACGGCAACGCTATTGCAGAATCCATTATCGAAGAACTCACCGTTCAGGTTGGCCAAATCCAAGGCAAGAAGCCAGTCGTGGCCTTTATTAGAGTCGGAGACGACCCGGCATCGGTTTCCTACGTGCGTAAAAAGGAAAAGACAGCCGAGCGCATCGGCATCGAAAGTCGCCTCTACCTGCTGCCAGAAGATGTCAGCAAAGAAGCGCTATTTGCACAAATCGACAGCCTAAATGCCGACCCCGACATCAATGGAATCCTCATACAAGCACCACTCCCATCACATATCGACGAAACAGAGACTTTCAATCGCGTGCTGCCCAACAAGGATGTCGACGGATTCAACACTCTAAACATCGGTAAACTTTGCCAAGAAGATGACAGCGGCTTCGTCGCCTGCACGCCTGCGGGTATCGTCGAACTAATCAAGCGTAGCGAGATCGAGACCGAAGGTAAACACGTCGTCGTGCTAGGCCGCAGTCAAATCGTAGGCAAGCCTGCCGCACTACTCATGATGCGTAAGGCACTCCCAGGCAACGCCACGGTCACCATTTGCCACTCCCGCACACAAGACCTGCCTAGCATCACACGCCAAGCGGACATCCTAATCGCCGCCATAGGCCGCGCCAATTTCGTAACAGGCGACATGGTTCAAGACGGCGTCGCAGTCATCGACGTTGGCATCAATCGCGTCGAGGATCCGAGCAAGAAACGGGGCTACCGCCTAGTAGGTGATGTTGAGTTTGACGCAGTCGCGCCCAAAGCGTCACAAATCACACCCGTCCCAGGCGGCGTCGGCCCAATGACCGTCGCCATGCTCATGCACAACACATTGCGTGCATTTAAAGCTGCCCAAGCCGGATGAGTTTCCCCGACCCCAACCAGCACGAGCCCAAAAAAGAACAGTCACATCCCACGCCTCCCAGCGCGGGCAACTTGCTCGACTCGATCTTTCGCAAGGACGGCCCCATGCCGACTGCCAGCATCCCCCTGCGTGCGTTTGCCTTCTTACTGGACTTCATCCTGATTTCGGCCGTAGCCTCGGTCATCATCTGGAAGATCGTATTACCGCAGTCTCACCCAGCCGCGTTCACTGAACTTACAGAATGGACCCAGGCGTTGATCACGTGGTATGGCGAAAACGGTGCCACAGCAGGCGCCACCATCCCAGAACCCAGCAAAAGCCTAGTCCGCGCGCTGGCTGTCGCCAACGAACTGCAGATGCTCACTTTTTGGATCTACTTTGCCATTGGAGAAGGATTCTTCGCTGGCAGCTCACTAGGCAAACGCATCTGCCGCATACGCAGCGTCAGCACCGTAACACTTGGAGCTCCGCCAATCATGGCCGGTATCGTACGCGGCGGCCTAAAAACACTTACGCTCTACCTATTTTTCCCCTTCGGACTAATCGCCACCCTCGCGACGCTATTTTTCAACAAACGCCGACAAATGGGGCACGATATGATGAGCCGAACCGCCGTCATTGACGAAAAAAACGTAAATATTCAAACATCCAAGTGAGGTACATTGCCTATGAACCATCTAGTGTTTTCTGTTTTACCTAAGCCAACGAGTCCGTCACACTCACACTTGACAGTAGAAACATCCATCCAACTACGATCATCCACCTCAAGAAAAGCGCTATTTTGATCAAGAAACACCAGCCAAAAATCCTCGTCGTCGACGACCAGCCGATCAACATTAAGCTGCTTCAGCGTAAACTTGAGCGCCAGGGCATGGAAGTCTACGTTGCCTATAATGGGCGCGAATGCTTAAGCACTGTAGCTGAGACCAAGCCGGATCTGATTTTGCTCGACATTATGATGCCTGAGATGGATGGCATCGAAACCTGCCAACGCCTCAAGTCAAACCCCGAGACCGAGACGATTCCGATCATTTTCATCACCGCCAAGGCCTCTAAAGAAGGCAAACTAGAAGGCCTCGATGCAGGCGCCGTCGACTACATCACGAAGCCAATCGATTTAGACGAAACACTCGCCCGCGTGCGCACACAGTTACGTCTACAAGAGATGTTTCGCGAAAACCTCCAACTACAAATACGCTTGGGAGATGCTCGTAAGGCCGCCGCCGTTGGCGCCATCACGCAAGGCATCGCACACAACTTAAACAATTTGCTAGGCGTCGTGGTCGGCTACCTCGACCTGATCAAGAATGGCCACGACAGCCCCGACATGGTCAAACACAGCGTCGGATTAATGGACAACGCCATCAATCGCATGGTCAACATCATCCGTCAACTAGGCACCATCGCCAACAATGAGCGACTCGAACTCACAGCATTACCTGTCTCGGACCTAATCGATAGCAGTATCGAACGCTTCCGCTCGGAATATGATGTACCTGCAATAGTGACCATCGAATCCTCACTCGACAGCGACACTAAGATCTCGGCCAACGCCGAAACTTTCGAAATCATTCTTGGTAAACTCCTGATCAATGCGTGGGAGAGCTACAATAAGGACACACCCGATGACTCACGCAGCATTCACCTAAAGGCCAGCATCAATCGCGAGCGTGGACCTGCCATGCTACAATTAGAAGTCACGGACCATGGAACAGGCATCGCACCCGAGGTGAGCGACACACTCTTCGAGCCATTTATCACCACCAAGACCTCGGTCGGCCGAGGCATGGGCCTCACCATCGCCCGCCACACGCTACGCAACCTTGAGGGCGAACTTCACCTTAAGGAAAAGCCAGAAGGCGGCGTCACGGCAACCATCAAACATCCACTATAAAAGGCTTAGTAACAGGCTTAAAATTTCAATCGCCCAGCTAGATCATCTACATCAACTGGCACACACACACTGACTCATGTCCATACGCATTGCATTTATTGGAGCCGGCCGCATGGCCTCAGCCATCGTCCGCGGACTCCTCGATAAGGAACACTACGCCCCCGAAGAGATCGCCTGCACCTGTGGCGACGATCCCACCGGCCCTGCACTAGCCGAAGCAACTGGCATCCAGTTTCTAGAAGACATCACGCCTGCCCTGTATGAGGCCGAGGCCGTAGTGCTCGCCTGCAAGCCTCAACAGTTCGCGGCGATCAGCCCCGAACTCGCCGAAGCCGCACGCGGAAAATTAATACTCTCCATCCTCGCAGGCACTCCGCTGACTCGCTTAAGCGAGAAGTTTGCACATGCGCGCAACGTGGTGCGCACCATGCCCAACACTCCGGGCCAAATCGGCGCGGGTGTGACGGCCTATGCTCCACTCCGCGAGTTGTCTGACAAAGACAATACTATCGTCGAGAACACACTCAGCTCCTTGGGCAACTTCCACGAAGTGGAAGAGTCCGACCTAGACGCTGTCACTGCACTCAGCGGCAGTGGCCCCGCCTACGTATTTGAATTTGCAGCCGCACTGCGCGAAGCGGGCGTCAATTGCGGCCTCGACGAAGGGCTCGCCGACGCCCTCGCCATCGACACACTACTCGGCGCCGCAATGCTACTCGCAGAAACTGAAGAAACACCGGAAGCACTGCGCGACGCAGTGACCTCCCCAGGAGGCACGACCGCCGCCGCGCTCAAGGTATTTCAAACAGGCGGATTCCGCAGTTTGGTCGACCAAGCGCTCGCAGCCGCAAAAGCACGCTCACTGGAGCTCGCTGCCGAATAAACAACGCCCCTGCACGGAGCGCTGGGCGCAGGACACGTCCGGCAGTTTTGGTGCTTTTCGCCGCTCTGCTAATATTTGACGCTGCACCCGTAAGGCACGGTGTTCGCATCAGCAATAGGCTCTCCCGCCTGCGCGCTATCGTAAGCGGCCTGCACATAATTTTTAGCCTTAGCAATGTCACGTTGACGCGTCGACTTAATGCTATCGATTGCTCCTTGGTAAATTAAAGTACCTTCCGGATCGATCAGATACATGTGAGGCGTCGTGCGAGCTCCATAAGCACGCCCGACCTGCCCCGATGCGTCCAACAGCATCGCAGTCGAAAGCATTTCTTTATCCTTACGTAAAGCTTCTCCCTCCGCGGCTGTCACATAGCCCTGCTTCCCTTCGGCCGAAGAAACGACCTGCAGCCAAACAACACCGTCCTCGGTCATCGACTTTTGTAGCGCCTGCATATCCCCATCCCCGTAGTGCTTCATGACAAAGGGACAATGGTGATTTGTCCACTCCAGCACAACATACTTGCCAGCGAAATCAGACAAACTGTGCGACACACCCGTGGTATCACTTAGGGTAAAATCAGGCGCTTTCGCACCGGTTTCCACGCTGGCCAATAGTGAGGAGGCAAAGACAAACGAAGTCGCGAAAAGAAGAGAGAGTGATTTTTTCATAATAAGATGTAGTAGAATCGATGATTCGCCTACTAACAGACTCGATTTTAGCGCAAATTCAAGTGACTAGTAGAGATTCTAAAAAGCCTTGAGCCTATCCCTATTTTAGAATTAAAAAGCACGTATAAAGCGTCCACTTAAATAAATTAAGCTCATCTATGAATGCACTCATCTACAGTAACGAATATCCACCTTATAACTACGGCGGCGCAGGAGTGCACGTTGAGTATTTAACCCGAGAACTTTCTAAACTGTCCGACGTCGATGTCGACGTGCGCGCCTTCGGCGATCAGACTGAATCCGACTATCCGCTCAAAGTCAAAGGCTACCCCGTCGACACCAGTCAATTCGGCGCGCCCAAGCATTTACACTCCATTTTCGGCAGCTCACAGCGCGCAATCAGTTACAATGCCGACGGCAACGAAGCGGACGTCGTGCACTGCCACACATGGTACACCCACCTGGCTGGCATCATGACTAAGATGAACTATGGGATCCCGCTAGTGATTACGGGGCATTCCCTGGAGCCACTCCGCCCCTGGAAGCGTGAACAACTGCAAGGCGGCTACGACTTCAGCAGCTGGGTCGAAAAGACCGCACTCGAGATGGCCGACGCCGTGATCGCGGTGTCCGAAGGCACCAAAACCGACATTTTAAAACACTTCAATGTCTCGCCCGAAAAAGTCCATGTTATCTATAACGGCATCGACACCGAAGAATACCAGCCAGTCGACCCCAGCCCCGCATTGACTAAGTTTAAGATCCCCAACGACAAGCCTTACGTGCTCTTCGTCGGACGTATCACCCGCCAGAAAGGCATCATTCATTTGGTCGAAGCGATCAAATACATGAACAATCACTATAACGTAGTACTCTGCGCCGGCGCCCCCGACACTCAAGAGATCGCCGCCGAAATGAAAGCCGCCGTAACGGAGGCCAGTAAAGAGCGCGACGGCATTTACTGGGTCGACGAAATGGTCGATAAGACTGACATCATTCAACTCTACTCAGGCGCGGCCGTCTTCTGCTGCCCCTCCATTTACGAGCCCTTCGGTATCATCAATCTCGAAGCGATGGCCTGCGAGACTCCCGTAGTCGGCTCCGCAGTCGGCGGCATTCCCGAAGTTGTCGTTCATGATGAGACTGGCTTTCTAGTCCCTGTAGCGCAACAAAACGAGAGCCCCTTCGCCCCACTACATCCAACCGCTTATGCTAAAGACCTCGCGCATCAGGTCAATCGACTGATGGACGACCCCGCGAAGCGCGAACGCTTCGCTAAGGCCGGTCGCAAGCGTGCCGTCGAACAATTCAGCTGGAAAAGCATCGCTGAACAAACTGGCAACCTCTACGCCTCTCTCAAGAACTCTTAATTGCCCATTCCTCTTTCTCAATTTCTCCCGTAATGTCTCTTCTAGCCAAAACCGCAGGCACTCGTCGTGTCGTCATTGACCACGTCACTCCGTCGATCGACGGCGGACGCAATCCCTTTAAACGCGTCATCGGCGACTGGATCGTCTTTCAAGCGAATGCCTTCGCCGACTCCCACGACCTGTTGCAGGTCGAACTGCGCGTTCGTAAAGTAAACACCGAGCACTGGCAAGTGCTGCCAATGCAAGCGCTCGGCAATGACGAATTCGAGACGACCTACCGCACCGACAGTATTGGACTCTTCGAATATGAAGTCGCCGGCGTAGTCGATCATTACGGCAGCTGGCATGAAGGCTTCAAAAAGAAGCATCAGGAAGGCGTCCCCCTAGACTTGGAGTGCCGCATCGGCGCCGAACTGCTGGAGCAAGCAGCCAAGCGCGCAAGCGAAGACCACGCCGAACAACTGCGCGAATGGGCCACCCACTTGGCCGACTCTAGCGCCGACATCGAAACGCGCATTAGCCTCGCTTATAGCCGCCACGTAACCGATATCGCACGCAGCTACCCACAGCGCGCCTGGGAAACCACCAGCCCTCTCTCGCTAATGCTGATCGAGCGCGAACTGGCCGCATTCAGCGCATGGTATGAATATTTCCCACGCTCTTGCGTCTATGACGGCCACACACATGGCAGCTTCAAAGATGCCGCCAAGCGCCTGCCCGAGATTCACGAGATGGGCTTTAACATCGTTTACTTCCCACCAATCCACCCGATCGGTCGCGAGTTCCGTAAAGGTAAAAACAACACCCTCACCCCCGGACCTGACGACGTCGGCAGTCCGTGGGCAGTGGGCGCAGCAGAGGGCGGCCACAAATCCATCCTCCCCGAACTCGGCAGCCTCGAAGATTTTCAACACTTCCTCGATGAAGCCGAAATGCGCGGCATGGAAGTCGCCCTCGACATAGCCTTTCAATGCGCACCGGATCACCCTTGGGTCAAAGAACACCCGCAATGGTTCCGCTGGCGTCCAGATGGCACCGTCCAATACGCCGAAAACCCGCCCAAAAAATATCAAGACATCCTCCCGATTAACTTCGAGTCTGACGACTGGGAAAACCTCTGGGACGAGCTCAAGGGCGTCTTCGAATTCTGGATCGAGCAAGGCGTCAAAGTCTTCCGAGTCGACAATCCTCACACCAAGTCGATGGAATTCTGGCGCTGGTGCATTCTCAACATCAAGGCTCGGCACCCCGAAGTCATTTTCCTCGCCGAAGCTTTCACTCGCCCCAAGCGTAAGTATTTCCTAGCCAAAGGCGGCTTCACCCACGGCTACACATACTTCACTTGGCGTAACACTGCAGCCGAACTGCAGCAATACGTCGAAGAGCTGACACAGGGCGATTCCAAGGACTATTTCTGGCCCAACTTCTGGCCCAACACGCCCGACATTCTACATGCCGACCTTCAGACTGGCAACCGCGCCACCTTCATCGGCCGCTACATACTCGCCGCCACTCTCTCCTCCAATGTCGGTATTTATGGGCCTGCCTACGAACTCCTCGACCACGAACCCTATCCTGGCAAAGAGGAGAATAACCACAGCGAAAAGTATCAACTCAAAGCTTGGGACCTCAACCAGCCTGGCAATATCAAAGCTGAAATCGCCCGTGTAAATGCGCTACGTAACAATCACGAAGCTTTCCAACGCACATTTAACGTACAGTTCATCCCCTGTAACAACAGCCATATCATCGCCTACTTAAAACAGAACTTTGAAAAGACCGACCGTTTCATAGTGGTCGTCAATATGGACTGGGAAAATAAACAAGTCGGCACACTCGACCTCAGCGGAGAAGCCCTCGGCCTCGCCCACGCGGGCAACCTACGCCTCGTCGATCAATTCGCCGCAAAGCCCACAGAGTACATCTGGCACGACACCACTCCTTACCTTGAGCTCAACCCGCAGACCTGTCCCGCTCATATTTTTCAAATTATCGACTAAAGCTTAAAGCAAAGGGGCACATACGACCGACTCCGGCCATGCTCTAGCCGTATAGTTCGACAAAAAACGCATACTTCATCTGCTGCCAATGAATCGGCTCAGTTAGTGCTTCGTGGTGCCCTAATATAAAAGAATCATGCGTCATTCAGTATTAGTCCTCCAAATCACCCTACTCTCGCTGCTCGCGGGATGCGCAACCTTGCCCGAGAAGGCGATCATCACCAAAAAACATGTTGATCGTGCAATTGAAATCGAAGAGACATTCGCACACAACAGCGCAGAGTTCGCCCCGGCCGGCGAGTCTTGGTTTGAAATCAAACACGGCAGTTCGAATGTGCTGATCGTAGCCCCTCACGCCACTCGACCCACGCGCGAGGGAAAACTGCGCTTTCCAGATGGTGGCACGGGATCACTGGCTGTCATGCTTGCGGAGCTGACGGATTCCACCGTGATCTACACCACCTATGCCAGCCCCTCCGATCCAAACTACTACGATGACAACGACTTTAAACGTGCACTGGCACAACTCATCGAAACGGAACAGCCTCGACTGGTGCTCGATATCCACGCCTCGCATTGGTATCGCCCATACGATGTGGACTTCGGCACTATGAATGGTGCAAGCATTCGTGGCAACCGCTGGATTGTGACCTCGCTCATGTCCTACCTACAGCAGGAAGGCATGTCGAATTTTTCAATGGATTACTTCGCGGCCACTGCACACCAGACCGTTACGAAATTTGTCACGGCCATGGGCACTCCCTGCATTCAACTTGAAATCAACTCAAATTACACGGGCCACCAGTATGACAGTGAAACAGTCCGACCACAAATGTTCGCACAAGCACTGCAAGGGCTCGTGCGCTTCGTCGAATACGTGAAACAAAATAAATAACCATTCGCCGCCTGGAGCAGACCATATAGCAATCACATAATTAAGATATACGATTCCAATCATTGACTGCACGACTTGCAGCGAAATAGTTGCGAAAATTATGCCTACCTACCAAAAACTCACATCCACACTCGCAATCCTAAGCGTCACATGCGCGACCTACGCGGACGACACAGCCGATCTTTCCGGTAATTGGAGAGAACTGCGACTCGAAACTCCCGCCGCTCTCATCGAGACTTATTATAATATAAGCACAGGCGAAACGCGCAGATCCAGCGACTCTCAGGATTATGCGCAGAGTGGAGAACTTTTAGTGGATACTTACTATAGCAGTGATTTTGCCACCGAGGCCAGCAGCCTGAGCATCGACGCCTCCGGCAATATCAGCGGAGGCGCAGCAGCCCAAATTCTCGACTATAACCGGGGGCGCCTACTGGCCAAAGATGACGGCGAATCTTTAGCCGATGCCAGCCCGGCTTACGTGAATCTAGCGAAAGACATCATTACTAACTCCACTGCGGACTCCAACAGCCAAGAGCTCAGCATTGTCCTGCGACAGCCGGCAAGCCTGAGCCTAAGTGAACTCGACGGCAAATGGGGCCTGGGCAACGCTTATATTGGCTCTGCGATGCAGGAGACCTACTATAATCAGAGTACCGATAATCAACGTCACTCTGATATTAGCGATTACGCGCGGGAAGGTGAGCGATTGGTCGATCTACACCGAATTGAAGATTTCGAAAGTAATTGGGGCACACTCACCATCAATGATGGCTCCTTCAGTGGACTCTTTTCAGGCAGCATATCTGTCAATGGTGTTCGCCCCGTAGTCGCCCCGGGCGACGACACCAGCCCGATGACCATGAACATCAATGCTGCCAAAGATGTGATTGTACACGTCAAAACGGAAGCAGGCGAATACGTGGAACTCATCATCATCAGCAAGCTCCCCTCTTCCCTAAACCTGGCAGAGCTGTCTGGCAACTGGCGCTACACCTCCCTATTCATCCCTATCGAGATGACGGAAAGCTACTATAATAGCCAAACAGGAAACAGCCGCACGGGCGATATTAACGACTATGCCGGCAGCACTGGCTTGAGCGAAGAACTCGTAGACATCTACTACACGGACGAGTTTTCCACCAAACAAGGTAACATTCACATCGACTCCTCCGGCAATGCCAGCGGGGCCATCAATGGTAGCTTCAGTATTGCCAATACTGAAAACTCGCTGCTGTTCAACGATTCGGGAGATCTTGCTCCTTTGTATATTAATGCCTCTAAGAACTTTGCCTACAATTTTAGCCAAGACACCTATGGCGTAAACATCAGCCTGCTGACAAAGATCAGTAGCGATACGCCCGAAACCTTCGAAGAAAGCGTGGACCTACGATTGGTGCAAGTCGACGGTGAAGCCGTATTCACCCTCAACGGGAGCAACGACCTTAAAATCGTAAGCAGCCAAACTCTGGGTACTGCAGCCAGCACATGGGCTGAATTGAGCGACTCAGAAGGCAGCAGCATCATTACTCGCAGCGATGCCGCAGCCACCTCAGAGTTTTATAGCGTCACTCCGCGCACCGAAGCAGAGTAATCGCTAGAAAAATAGCATGCACACTCTACGCGCGGCAATCGCTGGATTGCCGCGCCCTTGCTCGCCGCTGAATCAGGCGCCATTCTGAAAAACGCTCTATTTTTCAAAAAAAATAGCAGAACGACTTTACTTTACCAAATAGTCATCTATTAGTGCATCCCATGGGACGAACAAGTAATGCCAAAAACCAACTCCTCGACGCGATGGTGCTCCTGATGTGGGAACGCAGCTATGGCTCGTTGACGATTGATGTCATCTGCGAAAAGGCAGAGGTCAAAAAGGGCAGCTTTTATTACTTTTTCAAGTCCAAGCTCGATCTCGGTATCGCCGCAATGGACCATGTGTGGACTCAGATCCAACCTCGCCTAGATGCGACTTTTTCACCCTCGCGCCCGCCCTTGGAGCGCCTGGCCCGTAAACTCCAGGAAGCTTACGAGCGCACCCAGCAAGTCGCGGCCGAACATGGCTGCGTCTTGGGCTGCCCCTTCTTTAACATCGGCGCCGAGATCTCAACCATCGAGCCGGAGCTTGCCGATAAGGTGAACCAGATGCTAAGCCGCTTCCAGCGCTACTTCGAAGCGACCATCACGGAGGCGGTCGCCAATGGAGATATCCCTGAAATGGATACCAAAGAAGCCACACGTATTCTGTTTAACCTCTATGAGGGTATGATTACCCAAGCGCGCATGAAAAACGACCCGGAGATACTCAAGGATCTTCCCGTCGCAGCTGCCCGTATCCTCCGCATTCAACAGCTGCCCGAAATCTCAGTCGCCTAAGAGCGCTGGCCCGCTGCCTCCACCCATTGCTGATGCACAATTGTCGGCAGATACTCAGTCCCAATTCTTTACTAAACAGTCAACTACTAACAAATTTATATTATGATCGGAATCAAAGACACCCTCGAACTCAACGCCGCGCGCTACGGTCGTCACGACCGCTTGGCGGATCGCATCTTCGGAGTTCAAAGAACCAACCGCACTCCAGCGGAAGGTAACAGAGCATCCAGCCCGCAGCCGAGTCCCTTGCGCCAATACACAGGCCACAAGTTGCTCGGGCTCCCGGGCGGCATCGGTCAGCCACGCACGCTGAGTTTCAACAGGCACGCAAAGCGCCACGCCGCATAATACGCGACAAGACGACCGACCACTACCGACCTCGCAAACGACCAAGCCATGATCCAACCACTCTTGACATCCATGACTGTCCTATCGCTCGTGCTTTCCGGCTGCGCGGTGGGGCCCGATTTCGCCCAACCTGAGCCCGCCACGCCCCAGGCATACACACAGCCGACCCCCTCGGTTGAAATCGACGTGAAGCACTGGACAGAGCTCTTCGCCGATGTGCAACTCACTCAATTGGTGAGTCAGGCGCGTGCCCACAATCACAGCTTGAATGCGCTCTATCAGCGCACACGACAGTCGCGTGCGCTCATTCGGCAAGAGCAGGCTGGCCGACGCCCTCAAGTGGATACAGACAGTACCTACGCACGCTACAAAGATTCGGAGGCACTGGGCAATACTGGCGATGCGGAGGATGCCTACAATGCCTCACTCACCTTAGGATGGGAGCTGGACCTCTTCGGTCGTGTGGCACGCTTAGTCGAAGCCGCCGAGGCAGATGCCGCGGCCAGCGAGGCCGCCTATCAAGATCTACTCCTGATCACCGAAACCGACGTAGCGATCAACTACTTCCGCCTACGCGCCATCGAGCGCGAAGTGCAATCCGTACAACGCAGTGTCGAAACACGCCGTGAATCACTGGAAATCGTTAAAAAGCGCTATGAAAATGGAGCCGTCAGCGACCTCGATGTCGCACAGTCTGAGACGCTGCTAGCACAATCGGAAGCGGACCTGGCCAGCCTGCTGCGCTCGCGCGATACTCGCAAAAATGCGCTAGCGGTCTTGATGGGACAAGCGGCCCCTGATTTTTCGATTCAAGTCACCGCGCTCACTGGCAAACCCGTAGACGCGCCCGCTGGCCTGCCCTCGGAACTGTTGCAGCGCCGCCCCGACATCCGTCTGGCCGAACAAAACTTACGCGCAGCCAACGCACGTATCGGCGTGGCCAAGGGAAACTTCTTCCCACGCATCACCCTGGGCGCCAGCGGTGGCTTCGCCGCCTCAGCAGCGAGCGATTGGTTCAAGGCCGGTTCCGAACTTTACAGCTTCGGCCCCAATATCAACCTGCCGCTCTTCCAAGGAGGACGCCTACGCGCCGATCTCAGTCGCAGCGAATATGCCTACGCTGAAGCGGCCGCCAACTATGAGCAAACCGTAGTGGAAGCCTTTGCAGAAGTGGAAGACGCACTCTCGGGCTGGCGTCACCTCTCCGTGCAACGCGCCGCACTGGAGCGCGCGGCACACGCTTCCGCACGCGCGCAAACGATTTCCGACAATCAATACCGCAATGGTATCGTCGACTTCATCTCCTCGCTCGACTCCGAGCGCACCGCATTGGAGGCCGAACGTAGCCTAGCCCAGATCATCGGCGACGAATACGAAAACTCCATTCGCCTCATCCGGGCGATCGGCGGCAACTGGAACTAAGCTGCTTCCCACTTTAAAAATCAAAAAGAATACCACTACCAATGAATAAGCCACTCTCCCTCGCCGTATCCACTCTAGCCTTACTGGCCACTCTCGTCGGCTGCGATAATAAAGCCGCCAGCCCCGCCTCCCCCGCTGCCAACGCAGCTCTGCCGGTGCCAGTCGCCAACCCCACGCAACAACACATTGCTGAGTATGCCGACTACACCGGTCGCCTGGAAGCGGTCGAAATCGTCGACGTGCGCCCGCGTGTGAGTGGCTACATCGAATCGATTCACTTCACTGAAGGACAAAAAGTAAAGGCCGGCGATCTGCTCTACGTGATCGATGCACGCCCATTTCAGGCACAGGTCAATCGCCTGCAAGCACAGGTCAATCAAGCCGAAGCTGCGCGTTCACTCGCCAAAGCAAACTTGAAGCGCGCTGAAAAGCTGATCGAAGTCAACGCGATCAGCCAAGAGGAGGCCGACATTCGTAACAGTGAAGCACTGCAGGCGGAAGCCGATGTCGCCGCCGCCATCGCCTCGCTGGAAGCCGCTCACTTGGACCTCGAGTTCACGCAAGTCATCGCACCGATCGACGGCATTGCCGACCGCCGCGAAGTCACAGTGGGGAACCTGGTGGTCGCCTCAGAAACTGAACTCACGACCATCGTGCCGCACAGCCCCATCTACGCCTACTACGAAGTCGACGAACGTGCCTTCCTGCGCAGCCTGCGTCGCTATTTCAACGGTGAAAGTGGGGGCCGTCACTCCGATGCGCAAATCCCTGCTTGGCTGGGCCTCGACGATGAAGAGGGCTATCCACACCAGGGCATCATCAACTTCTCCAGTAATCAGCTCAACCCCAACACCGCCACACTCACTGTGCGTGCCTTGTTCCAAAACGAAGATGAATTCCTCACACCGGGGCTCTTCGCCCGCATACGTGTCGCCACCACGGAAAAAGCCGACCGTATCCTCATTCCCGATACAGCGATCGGCACCGACCAAACCATCAAATATGTCTGGGCACTCAAAGACGACAACAGTGTCGAGCGCCGCACACTCGAGCTAGGCCCCACACATGAGGGTCTACGCATCGTGCGCTCGGGCCTCAGCACCGAAGACCGCATCATTGTAAGCGGCATCCAATTCATCCGTCCAGGTATGACGGTGGATCCACAAGCGGCGGCTCAATAATCCTCCGCACTCCTCTTTGACCGACTACCGAACCAAGCCATGAATTTCTCTCACTTTTTTATTAAGCGTCCGCGCTTTGCGATCGTCATATCGATCGTATTCACCGTGCTCGGGATACTCGCATTTCCGACACTGCCCATCGCACAATATCCTGAAGTCGCGCCACCGACTGTAGTGGTGCGCGCCAGCTACGCCGGCGCCACTCCGGAAACCATCGCCAACACCGTCGCCGCGCCGATCGAACAGGAGATCAACGGTGTGGAAAACATGCTCTACATGTCGTCCAATTCCACCGCGGACGGTTCACTGGCCATTACCGTGACCTTCGAGCTCGGCACCGACTTGGATCAGGCACAGGTGCTGGTGCAAAATCGCGTCGCCATTGCGGAGCCCCGCTTACCCGACGAAGTTCGCAGCGCTGGCGTCACCGTCACCAAGAACAGCCCCGACATCTTACTGGTGGTGCAAATGATGTCGCCGGGGGGCACCTACGACAATCTCTACGTCAGTAACTACGCGATCACTCAAGTGCGCGAGCAGCTGCGCCGCATTCAAGGCGTGGGTGACGTGCGCTTATTTGGAGCACGTGAGTATTCCATGCGCATCTGGTTGAACCCGGAAAAATTGTCCTCCTTGTCGATGATCCCCAGCGATGTAGTCGCAGCACTGCGCGAGCAAAACGTGCAAGTCGCCGCCGGTGTGATCGGGCAATCGCCCACCACCCAGGGCAATGCTTTTCAATACAATGTCAGCACACTCGGCCGCCTCGACAACGAGACCGCATTTGAAGACATCGTCGTCAAAACAGGCCAGAACGGTGAAGTCGTACACTTACGCGACGTCGCTCGAGTCGAGCTCGGCGCACAAGACTATGGCATCGTCAACTACGCCACCAAAACACCCGCGCTCGCGATGCCGATCTTTCAACGTCCCGGCTCGAACGCATTGGAGACTGCGAGCGCAATACGCGCCACCATGGCTGAGCTGGAAAAAGATTTCCCAGATGATTTGGAGTATAAGATCATTTACGATCCCACCCAGTTCATTCAGCAGTCGATCGACGAAGTGCAAATCACCCTGCTTCAGGCCATACTCTTCGTGGTCTTAGTGATCGTAGTCTTCCTACAATCCTGGCGCGCCGCCATCATTCCTTTCTTGGCAATTCCGATCTCACTGATCGGCACCTTTGCCACCATGGCGATCATGGGCTTCTCGCTCAATAACCTCACGCTCTTCGGCCTCGTGCTCGCGATCGGCATCGTGGTGGACGACGCCATCGTGGTGGTGGAGAATATTCAGCGTAATATCGACGAGGGCAAGAGCCCGCGCGAAGCCGCCTTCGCCGCCATGTCGGAAGTCACCGGAGCGGTAATCGCCACCTCCTTAGTGATGGTCGCGATCTTCGTGCCGACCGCCTACATCCCTGGCATCTCGGGTCAATTCTACCAACAGTTTGCGCTCACCATCTCTGGCGCCGTGGTGATATCGACCATCGTATCACTCAGCCTCAGCCCCGCACTCGGTGCCATTTTGCTGCGCCCGAGTAATGCGCCGCAGGACCGCTTCACTCGCATTTACATGTTCCTCTTTGGCTGGTTCTTCAAGGGCTTCAATTGGTTCTTCGATAAATTCACCCGCGGCTACACCGGCATTATTCGCCGCATCGTGCGCTTCGGCTTCGCCGCCATCATTATCTATGTCGGCCTACTCGCAGTCACCTGGTTTGGCTTTGGCAAAGTACCGGTCGGATTCATCCCGACACAAGACCAAGGCTACAGCATCGTGGTGGCCCAATTGCCCGACGGCTCCTCGCTGCAGCGCACCGACGAGCTCACGCGTAGCATCGTCGATACCATCATGACTGTCGACGGCATCAAGGGCACCGTCGCCTTTGCTGGCTTTAATGGTGCCTCCTTCACCAATAGTCCCAACTCCGCGGCCATTTTCACACCCTTCGAATCCTTCGAAGAGCGCCTCGAATCCGGACGCGATAGCGACACCATCATCGCCGAACTACGGCAAAAACTAGGCGACATTCAAGAAGCCTTCGTCTTCGTCATCCCGCCCCCACCCGTGCGCGGCATCGGTAGCGGCGGTGGCTTTAAGATGCAACTGCGCGACCGCGCCGGACTCGGCCCCGCCGTGCTCGAACAAACCGCATGGAAGCTCGCCATGGCGGCCAATGCCGAGCCTTCAATCACGCAGACTTTTACCTCCTATCGCTCCTCGGTGCCGCAATACTACGCCGATGTGAACCGCGTCAAAGCCAAGATGCTGGATGTGCCACTCGATAACATCTTTAGCACCATGCAGATTTATCTCGGTTCACTCTACGTCAACGACATCAACCTACTCGGCCGCACCTACCGAGTGACCGCCCAGGCCGACACCGAGTTTCGCGATACACCCGAAGACCTCTACAGCCTCAAGACACGCAACAACAACGGCGACATCGTGCCACTCGCTTCCCTGGTCGAACTCAAGAACTCCTCTGGCCCCGACCGCTATGTGCGCTACAACCTATTCTCCTCAGCCGAGGTGCAAGGCTCCACCACACCCGGCTACTCCTCCGGAGATTCAATTGCCACCATGGAGCGACTCGCCGCCGAGATTCTGCCTCCCGGCATGGACTATGAATGGACCGATCTCGCCTACCAACAAAAGCAAGCCGGCGGCAGCACCGTCGTCTTCCTGATGGCCATCGCCTTCGTCTTCCTGGTGCTCGTGGCACAATACGAAAACTGGTCACTACCGCTGGCCATCATACTCATCGTCCCCCTCAGTCTCAGTGGCGCCATCGGTCTCGTTGCCTTACGCGGATTTGACAACAACATCTTAACACAGATCGGCTTCATCGTACTCATCGGCTTAGCCGCCAAGAACGCCATTCTCATCGTTGAGTTTGCCAAACAAAAGCAAGACGAAGGCATGAACCGCTTCGACGCCGCAATCGAAGCTTCACGCCTACGCCTACGGCCTATTTTGATGACCGCCATCGCCTTCATCCTCGGCGTAGTCCCACTCGTATTTGCCACAGGTGCCGGTGCCGAAATGCGCCAGGCCCTAGGCACCGCCGTCTTCGGCGGCATGCTCGGCGTCACCGCGATCGGAATCTTCATGACACCCGTGTTCTACGTGATCATCCAAAAATACGCCAAGTCCTCACATAATTAAGCTGCATCTCTTTTGCCGCGGCGCAAATGGCGTGCTGCTGCGGCTCCAGCTGCGAGAAGTCCGAGGGCGCCTGCGGCTTCGGAGGGCTCGGGGATGACGGCAGAGTCAAAGGTGTCTCCTGATTGCCCCCATTGGCCAGCTTTGCCATTGACCTCTACGGCTGTGATTAAAGTGGGATTGCTCGGATCATTGACGAGGATGTAGATCCAGCCAACACTGGCTCCATCGTTGAATTGAAACTGAGCGGTTTTTACATCTGTTGAGCTAAAGCTAGTAAAGTCGTTTCGGATGACATTTTCTTGGGCGGCGCTGGCCCATTTCACTTGCATTGAAAAATTGTTAGCAAAAGAGGCTGCATTGATAACAAACGAGGCCTCTGGATCAATCGCGCCAGCCGAGTTCCATCCACGATTTGCGCCGTTTCTGCCGAGCACAATATCATGATTCCCACCAACAAAGGAACTCTCGTAATTTTGTCCCCTAATATACATTTCGGCAGATCCGACGCCATCAATATTCCAGGTTGCAGTGCCATCGTTATAGTCGAGCCCTCCAGTCAAAACACTGGGTAGCTCTCCTATGCTGATATTGACGACTGCCCCTGACAGCGATAGAGCAAGTCCGCCGGAGCAAGCGCCACCGATTAGACTGATTTTCTTGAGGGAGGGCGTGCTTTGTTGGGAACTTTTCATATAAGTTTTAATGTTTATCCTGTAGTGTGGTCGAGAGCGCCAATGTGATAGCTCCTATTACATTGGCGAATAGTTTTATGTCAAAAAAATGTAAATGCATTCCGGAGTCCCTAGCGTCGAGTTCGGTAGAGCTCTGTGGCGACGGCTGCGACCATGGCATCTCGATTCATATTGGGAATTTGTAGAAACTCAATGATCGCGTCGACGGTGGCTTCGGGGGAATGAATAGCCTCACGATGGCTGATGCTTAGGCAGTCGGCTTGCGGATGGTTAAGCAGTATGTTTTTGCATTCACGTATTTGATTTACGAATACATTCTTCAAGCCACCCCGAGTGGCAGCAGACGTGGCTTTCTGATTGCGCTTGAGCATACTGTCTTGAGAGGCCAGGATCTCATCAAGATCGCGTTCTATGATAATGATTTTATAGGGATGCGTGTGGGGGAGATACTGAACTTGCGGGATGACGACTTTAACAACTTTGCCATGTGCGTCGTTGAAAATGTCGACCGACTTGTCCAGGGCCTTAATGGCTTCATGCTCGAAGTAACCTTTTTGATTGGATGCGTCTGCTTTGCGTTGCGCATCGCTTAGCACGGGGAGGCCAGCTGCCTGCAGGATTTGCATGAGCATGGATGTCCCCGAACGCGGTAATCCGGCGACAATGGTGATCCATTGCTTGGGTTGGCATTGGACCTTCCCTGTCTGATTGAGCATGACGGGCGTGTAAGGCGTCGGTTTGGGCTCGGTGGTGGCTTGAGCTGTGGCTAGCGTAGACGGCTGTTCGAGGTGATCTTTGAGCAGTCTTTTCGCTTCCAAGGCTTTTTGTCGGCACTCATCCGCCTTGGTTTCGTTCTTTAAGCGTTTAGAATAGATGAAGGCTAGGCGTTGATAGGCTTTGGGAAATAGAGGATTCTGTTGCACGGCCTCGTTCAGCGCATCGATCGCCCATTCGATATGACCGCAACGGTGCAGTGCGATCCCGTAGAGGTAGTGCCCATGGGGATTGTGGTGTTTCAATTGAATGGACGCTTGAGCTTCGGCGGCGGCTTCAATGTTGCGCTTACGAGGCAAGAACGCTTGGCAGAGTCCCATGCGGGCTATGGCGTTCTCTGGATCCAGGTCAATGATGGCTGTGAAATGAGCTTCGGCCTCTTCCCAGCGTTTCAGGCTCAAGCAGACATCTCCCATTCGAGTGAGGAGAGAGACTCGGCGGCTTGGCTCGACGGAGATCAGCTTTGAAAAGCAATCGAGAGCTTTCTCGTAGTGCTTCTCTGCTTGCAGGACCAGACCTTCGAAGTAGGCGAGGGTTTCTGGATTTGTCTGCGCTCGGATTTTGAGTTGACGCACTTGTTCGATTTCTTGAGGCGTTAAATCCTCATCAGTTATTGTAAGGCGGGCGGTTTGCTCGGTGGACGATGGTACTGTCTTCTCAGCTAACTTCGCCTGATAGATTTCGTCCAGTTCGTGCTGTGCGGCTTGTGCGTAATGTTGTTTACGCTCGATGAGTAAGTTCAAGGTTTTGCGGGCTGCTCGGGGCTTCTTGAGTGCGAGGTAGCAGTGCATGAGTTTGATGCCGAAACGGCTTTCGTCGGGCCATTTCTCCCAAAGTTGTTGAAAAATGGTGATGGCCTTTCTAAAGTGGCGGGCATCGACATGGGACTGCGCCAAGTGATATTGGAGTTCACGATTTGTTTTTTCGACGGCAATGGTCTGATCGGCATCTGGCTTGTCGATGTAACCTAGCTCGATCAACTGATCCATGGCCGCTTGGGCATCTTGTGGATTTAGTTGAGCATCGGAGGGGTGCATGCCGGAATTGCCTGCAACGTCATCCCAAGAGTCAATTCGTTGGATGGGGGTGGGTTCAGAGAAGACTGATTCAAGCACCTTGCCATCCATGTCACGTCCGACTGGCAAACCAAAGGCATGGAGCACGGTCGGCGCGATATCCAAGAGTGTCGCGCCATGAATCTCGGTATTTCCTTGTTTGATTCCCGGGCCTTGCATGGCAAAAATTCCGTAATTCCTGTGTTCAGCCGCGGGGCCTGCAGGTTCGTTGGGCAGCGAGCGGGGGCGGAGATGATCCGGGTGGAAGCCATGATCGGACATGAGGAGAACGGTGGTGTCCTCGCCGGCTAGGGTTAGGAGCACACCGAGCATCATGTCATGAAAGGCGTAAGCCGTGGTCATGACATTTTTATAAAGTTCGAAGTCTTCCTCCGAAATGTGTTGCTGACGAGGCGGGTGGTATTTCATGAACCCGTGGCCGTAGTGATCGATGCCATCGAAATATACGGCCATGAAATCCCACGGCTCGGTTTGCAGTAGTTCCGTGGCTGCCGCGTGAATTGATGTGTTTTCCGCGGTAATTTTGGCTAAGCCGTACAGCCGATTTTCTTTAGACTGATCGATCGCTTCCGCAGCGGGGATGAAGGATGCAAGCATATCTCCGGTGATATCCATAGGATGCAGGCGAAGCTCCGAGAGTGATTGCTGTAAGCGTGCAGGGTGGATGGTGCCAGGGCTGAGGGGCCACGGAGTTTCCGGTAGCTTGGGTGCACTCTGAAAGTGGTTCGACACCATGACACCGTTAATCGACTCCACGGGACTGGACGGCCACCATCCTACAACATTACAGATCTTTTCACTTTGGCTGAGAATATTCCAAATAGCCTTGGTTTTACGACTGAGGTTAGTGATTGGTCGGACTCCACCGGTCGATGGATCTGCTTCGGTAAAACCATGAATGCCGTGCTTCTCGGCACGTTTACCAGTTGCGATACTCGTCCAGAGCATGGGAGAGAGGGCAGGTTGGAGCGTGGCAAGATTCCCCCAAACGCCATTATTGATTAGCCGTTGAAAGTTTGGCATTTTGCCCAGATCGAGTAGTGGACGAATGATTCGCCAATCAGCGGCATCCCATCCGACAAGTAGTAATTTCTTCATAATCTAAGCTCGGGAGCGAGCTGTTCGCTGCTCCTCGGCAGCAGCGATACAGTCAATTGTTGATGCAAGCCAAGAAAAAATGAACCAAGGAGCCCGAACTCAATTTTAGCCCAAAATTGCGCCTATTACTAAAACCAAGTTTGACGGCTCCATTACCTTAAAGGGATGCGGATGGGCCATTCATACTGTGAGCGCACGGCTAGGCCATTTCGCAATGGGGGCGAGAAGCGAGAACCTTCAGCCATTCGTTTGGCGGCCTCGATGAATTCTTTGTGCGAGTAATCGACCACACGTTGCACCGAGATGCGTCCATCGGCCTCAACATAAATCAGCAAATTGACAAAGGCCTCCCCACGGCCACGTGGAGAATTGGGCGGATATCGGAACCGCCCTTCCCTCACTAGGCGCGGCACTTCGTCGAGCTCTCCAAAGCCGAAGATTTTTTCTAACTGCACAGCAGACTCAGTGGAGAAATCGACTCCTAACCCGATGTCTAAACTCATATCCCCCCCAGTGCCGGGATTGAGCGCGATCTCTAGTTGCTCCAGACTGGGCATCGGCGGCGGCTGATCCAGTTCGGGCGGCGGCTCCTTCTCTTCCATTTTGCGCGGCGGAGGAGGCTCTTCTAAGCGTGGCGGCGGAGGGGGCACAGCCAGCTCCACGGCTTCAATGGACTCCACGGACTCCCGCTGTGGTTGCGTGAGCTGAGTCAGCGGAACTAATAACATAATGATCAAAGCCACCCCACAGCCCAGCAACAAACTCAGCCCAGAGCCGAATGATTTTTTTTGAGGCGGTAAAAGTGATGGCATATGCAGGCTTCACTAAAGCGCCTCCAAACACGCTTTGTCAAAGTCGGAGCTGAGTGGACGGAAAAAGTCCCTCCTTCCAGGGCTGGCTACATGAAGGACTCTAGATCGCTCTTTACGCTACGATCGCGTTGCTCCAGTTGACCTTCACCATATTCTATGACTCCCAAGGTTACCTGCGCCCCGAAGTAAACGCCAATGGCAGCCGCAGTGGCCACTATATAGATAAATAAACTCACGCCTGAAGGGAGCGCCCAAATTCGCTTCGCAAAGACAACAATTGAAAGAAAAATAAATAGCACCCAGATCGCACTGGGGATGGCATAGATGCTCCAACCCGCACCTTTACTGACTAGCGGGACGATAAACAATTCCGCCATGGCATAGCCGATCAGGCCAAGCAGCATGGGTATGGCGAAGGCAAAAAACGCAGAGAAAATACCACGCTTACTCGAAAAAATTGCCATGAATATGCGTGCTGCGAGAACCCATGCGAAAATGCACACGCCGAGTACGATATTGAAATCTGGCTCCCCTGCGGTATAGCCAAAAATCGCTTCAACTAAGCGTAGAATTGACTCCATTACATCCTTCAGCATAACCTACACTTGTAACAAGCTGCGCTAATAAAGCGACTCAATTTTTGTGAACGTCCAACTAGTCAAATCCCCCAATTCACGCTGTGATTGCGCATTTAGCCTTTTAAAACACTGGTAAAAATACAAGTCAGCTCCAACATTGCTCATGTCCAGCACAAATGAGAAGGTCCCCTATCGTCTCAAAAATAGGGATACAGGCCCCGTAGGCATCCATGCGCCCCTCTCTCCGAAATCGATGTTTTTATTCGGACTGCCCTTTGTTGCTTTCGGCCTCTACTTCACCCTGGGAAGCCTTGGGATCGTCGAATTGGATGCTAGCAAAGTTAACGGACCGATGTGGCTGCTCACCGCTGCCGGTTTAGTCTTCCTAATGGCAGGCCTCATCATCTGGAAAATGGGCTACAAGCAAGCTCGCCTATTGGCAACATGCCGCAAGCTAGCACAGCGACATCCCAACAATCCCGCCATGGCGGACTACCCCTGGGACCGCCAAGGCTTTTGCCCCCCGCGCTGGAGGCCAGTCCAAACGAGCCTGGCTGCCTTTGTTTTCATCACGATCTTCGCCTCGATCCCGAACTGCATTCTTCACGAAGACGATTCCGCCCCGTGGCTGCTTCGCCTGTCTGCGATCGTCATGAACTTGATCGTGATCGCAAGCTTTGTGATCACCGTAAAGAAGCTACGTCACGCCTTAAAATTTGCGAAGACTCAATTAATCTATCCTCGCTTCCCAATGCACCTGGGCGAATCCGTGCAGCTAAAGGTCCGCTTGCCTGCCAGCGTGCGCTCACCGTCTTCTGCGAAGTTCTACCTGCGCTGCATCAAAGAATACTATGTCACCAGTGGCAGTGGCAAGAACCGCAGCAAGCGCCTGGTGCATGAAGTGCTCTACGAAGCACAAGAACAGGTCGACCGCACACAGCTACAGGCGAGCCCCGGCTACGCTTGCGTGCAATTCGAGCTACCCGAGTCAGCACCTGCGACTCACATCCAAGGCGCCCCACCCCATTTCTGGGAGCTTGAGATGATTTTATACGTTCCAGGGCTGGACCTGAATCAACAATACCTGCTCCCCATTTATCGTGACGAGTCGACAAAAAAGGGCGTGTCTCTCGACACGCCCTTTTGAAAATGTTTATAAAGTAAATTTACTTTTTCTTTGCGTCGAATTTCTCGGCGCTCATCACATTGGAGTAATGAATGGGAGCTTCACGCTCAACCGAACCACCCTCTGGGTTTTCCTGAGTCTTGCGTTGGAACTTAGTGATCATGTTGACGCCTTCGACGAGGACACGCTCACCTGCTTTTACAGAGAGGACCTTGCCGCGTTTGCCTTTGTGTGCGCCCGAAATGACGACGACTTCTTGTTCGCGTTTGATTGCTTGTGCCATGATTAGAGAACCTCCGGTGCTAGAGAGATGATTTTCATGTATTTTGCGCGGAGCTCACGAGCAACCGGTCCGAAAATACGTGTGCCTTTGGGGTTACCATCGGCGTTGATGATAACAATCGCGTTGTTATCGAAACGTAGGTAGCTGCCATCTGCACGGCGGACTGGAGCCTTGGTGCGAACGACAACGCCACGAACGACTTCACCCTTTTTAACAGAGGAGTCGGTGGAGGCTTCCTTGACGGCACACACAACAACATCACCGACATCGGCAGTGTCCTTGTTTTGGCCAAGGCGGCGGATCATCTCGGCGGATTTGGCGCCGGTGTTATCCGCGACAAAAACGCGGCTGTTCATCTGAATCATAGCTAAATCTCCTTATTAGGATTTATAAATTGTGTCGTGTTCGTGGCTGCAGTGCGCCCTATTCTTCGCCCAGCTTTGGAGCGACTTCGAGCACCTTGGTCACACGCCAGCGCTTCAGCTTGCTGAGCGGACGAGTTTCCATAATTTCAACTTTGTCACCCAGACCGCACTCGTTTTTTTCGTCGTGTGCGTGCACAACAGTCTTACGCTTAATTTCCTTCTTATAGAGAGGGTGCGGGACTTTGTAAGAGTAAGTGACTTTGATTGTCTTGTCACCGGAACGTTTTGAAACGGTTCCGACCAAGACTTTACGAGAGTTGCGTGTTGCTGTGGCTTCCATATGCGTAGGCTGCTAAGAGATTAGGCGCTGGCTGCGGCCAACTTCTTTTCTTTAAGGATGGTTTCGAGACGAGCGATTTGACGGCTCATGTCTTTGAATTCGTGTGGGTGCTCGACTTGACCAGTTTGCTTGCGCATACGGAGGTTGACGCGGGCATCACGTGTATCGCGAAGCGACTTTTCAATTTCGACTTCGGACATTTCGCGGATTTCTTTAGTGTTCATAGTAATAGTTTCCTATCTCTAAAAGTGTTATGCTTCTTCGCGTGAAACGAAGCGGCAGTGGAATGGAAGCTTTGTATCCGCAAGGCGGAGGGCTTCACGAGCGGCAGTTGCGGAACAACCAGCAACTTCGAAGAGCATAGTGCCGGGCTTAATGACCGCACACCAGTATTCAACAGAACCTTTACCTTTACCCATACGAGTTTCCGCAGGCTTCTTGGTCACAGGCTTGTGAGGGAAGACGCGGATCCAAACCTTACCTTTACGCTTGAGGCTACGTGTCATAGCAACACGAGCCGCTTCGATTTGACGAGAGGTCATACGACCGCGAGTGAGTGATTGGATACCGAAGTCGCCAAAAGCGAGTGAATTACAAGATTGTGCAGTGCCGTAAATACGACCTTTGTGAACCTTACGGTATTTTGTGCGTGATGGAAGAAGTGCCATGGTTCGCTCTGTTTAAAATGTTAAAAGTAAAAATTCGTTTCGAAGGGAAGACTCGCCTTAAGCGTTTTCTTCGTCAGGTAGGCAGATCCAGCATTTAACGCCGATGATACCATACACAGTGCTAGCTTCGGAGAAGCCGTAGTTAATGTTCGCACGAAGTGTTTGAAGAGGCACACGACCTTGACGTTGTTGCTCTGTGCGAGCGATGTCAGCACCACCGAGGCGACCTGCACACTGGATACGGATACCATCAGCACCCATGCCCATTGTGGTTTGAACCGCACGCTTCATTGCGCGACGGAATGCGATACGGCGCTCAAGCTGCAAGGCTACGTTTTCAGCAACTAGTTGTGCGGAAAGGTCGGGGCGCTTGACTTCTTGAATGTCGAGCATGATTTCCTTGCCGACCTTCTTATTGAGCGTTGCCTTGATCTTATCAAGCTCGGCACCTTTACGGCCGATGACAACACCTGGGCGTGCGGTGAAAATCTTAACACGGATACGACCCGAAGCACGTTCGATGAAGATGCGTGGCACGGATGCGTAGCGAAGCTTCTCTGTGAGGAATGTGCGGATGGTGTGGTCTTCCTTGATATACTCAGGGAATTTGTCCTTGTTTGCGTACCAGCGGGAGTCCCAGTCGCGGGTTACTGCAAGGCGGAAGCCGGTTGGATGTACTTTCTGTCCCATAATTCGTAGGTGTCGTTAAAGCTTAAGCCTCGTCAGAGAGGATGATACGGATGTGGCTAGTCGCCTTCTTATAAGGGTGAGCGGAACCACGAGCAGCAGGGCGGAAACGCTTGAACGTTGGGCCTTGCTCGACGGTGGCGGACTCAACCTTAAGGGCATCCGAAGAGAGATTGTTATTGTTTTCCGCATTCGCGATAGCCGACTGAAGAGTCTTGCTCACGAGACGCGCGGACTTGCGAGGGATGAAGCGAAGAACTTCAACCGCCTCGGCAGCGTTGCGACCTTGGATGGCTTGTGTGATCTCGCGCACCTTGCGGGGCGACATACGGGCGTATTTTGTATAGGCTTGGACCTGCATGAGATTCAGCTGTTTTGAAGTGTTTTAATTCGGGCAATGTCGCCCGCTTGTATGGTGGAGTCTTTGACCAGATCGAGGATGAGCCCTGCGGAATGGTCGCTACGTGATTCGATAATGATAAGCTCGCCAATGGATTGTAGGCCACGCGTGATGCGGCAAACCATTCCTAAGCGAATCCCCTGCTCAAGACCTCCATCGAGAATAACGACGTCGGCAGCGAGTGTGGGCACAACCTCAGCCACGGTTGCGGCATTCGGGCTGTAAATGGACTCTTTAACGAAAGCGGGCACTCCAGCACTCAGCGCACTAGCTGCTAGCATCCCCCCGAGGAGGAATAAGCCAGCCAGCTTAAGTGTGCGAATTGTGCGTGGAAATTGCATAGCGTTAGCGTGAAAGAGAGAGTTTACTTACCAGTGGGATGCCCCTTGAAGGTGCGAGTGGGTGCAAACTCTCCGAGCTTGTGACCGACCATATTCTCAGTGACGTAGACGGGCAAGAAGCTGCGACCGTTGTGCACATTGAAGTTAAGGCCGACGAAGTCGGGAGTGATTGTTGAGCGGCGCGACCATGTTTGGATCGGCTTGCGGTCGTTGTTGGCCTGTGCAACCTGCACCTTTTTAGCGAGGTGTGGATCAACAAAGAAACCTTTTTTTACGGAACGAGACATAGCTAGTTAAATCGGTTTAGCGTTTCTTCAATTGGCGGCCGTTGCGACGGACAACAATTTGTGAATTGGTCGGATTAGACTTTTTACGAGTTGGGAAGCCCTTCGAGAGTTGGCCCCAAGGCGACTGCGGATGACCACCACCGGAAGTGCGGCCTTCACCACCACCCATTGGGTGATCCACAGGATTCATCGCGACACCGCGAACACGAGGGCGACGACCGAGCCAGCGGCTACGACCTGCTTTACCCAAGCTTTGGTTTTGGTGCTCAAGATTACCAACTTCACCAATCGTTGCGCGGCAACGAGAGTTGAGGAAGCGAATTTCACCGGAAGGCATCTTTACAGTCGCACGGTCACCATCGACCGAAACAAGCTGTGCAGACTGACCGGCAGAACGTGCGATTTGCGCGCCACGGCCAGGGTGAAGTTCAATTGCGTGAATCTTAGTGGCTGGTGGGATGATTGCCAAAGGCAAGCAGTAACCAGGGTTGAATTCTACGCGATCGTTGGTGCTGAGAAGTGTGTCGCCCGCTTGAACACCACGAGGTGCAAGAATGTAGCGTTTTTCACCATCCGCATACGCAAGCAGCGCAAGGTTGGCAGAACGATTTGGATCATACTCGATCGCTTGCACTTTTGCAGGGATGTCGAGTTTTTCACGGCGGAAATCGATGATGCGATAGATACGCTTGTGACCACCACCACGACGACGAGAAGTGATACGACCATAGCAATTACGGCCCTGCTTATCGTGTACGCGTGTGACGAGACGGCGTTCTGGCTTTTTCTTAGAGACGTCCTGCTTGTTTCGTGTGAGGAAACGTTGGCCGGGAGTCAAAGGTCTGGAATCTACGAGTGGCATGTTATTGGGTCCCTTCGTTCTTAGACGAGTTCGATCTTATCGCCCTCTTTAAGAGTCACGATAGCCTTTTTGTGGCCGCCCGAAGTGCCGGACTTACCGCGACGTGAGCGGTCGTTCTTCACCTTAGGCTTTTTGTTAAGAATGTTTACGTTTGTCACCTCGACATTGAAGACCTTAGCCACGGCGCGAGCAACCTCGATACGGTTGGCGCTAGGAGCGACCTCAAATGTGTATTGGTTGAAATTAGCAGACAAGAGTGCTGCTTTTTCAGTGACTCGGTATTCGAGAAGAATTTTATCGGCAATAATCATGACTCACCTCCCTTTGCGCCATTGGCACGTGCGATGATAGTTTCGATGCCCTTAGCGCTGACGATGATGTGGCGATAGCGCACAACATCCAGAGTGCTGAGGTTGCCAGCTTCAGAAAGGGAAACCCCTTCGATATTGCGGGCTGCCAGAGCGGCATTGTTTTCAAATTGGTCATCAACGATCAAGACCTTACCACGAGTCGGAAGAACCGCTGTGAGCACTTGATTGAAGAGCTTTGTTTTTGGCTCCTTCACTTCGACAGACTCAATCACGGAAAGGCCACCTTCAGTTGCACGCTCGAAAAGTGCGCGGCTGAATGCGAGATCCTTCATCTTGCGATTGATCTTTTGTGAGAAGTCGCGAGGTTTTGGGCCGTGAGCGATACCACCATGACGTTGGTGAGGCACGCGGCGTGAACCTTGACGGGCTGTGCCGCTACCTTTTTGACGGAAAAGCTTCTTACCAGAACCGGCAACTTCTGCACGGGTCTTAGTCGAGGCGTTTCCTTGGCGAGCGTTGGCCTGGTGTGCGAGCACGACTTGACGTAGCGCTGCTACCCCCTTGTCGCCCTCGAAAGCTGGAAGTGCAAACTCCTTCTCAGAGCTTGAAGATCCGTCGGCTGTATAAACTTTAAGTTTCATCGTATTGTTTCCTTTCGTCGCTCAGCTTACGCTTGGGCTTTTTTAGTTTTAACCGCTGTGCGAACAGTGACGAGGGAGCCACGCGAGCCAGGAATACTTCCCTTAACCAAAATCAGGTTTTTCTCAGCGATAACTTTAACAATTTCAAGGTTTTGGACTGTGCGACGCACATCGCCCATGTGACCGGGCATCTTTTTACCCTTGATCACGTGGCCTGGCCATTGGCACATACCATATGAACCACCACGGCGGTGGAACATCGAACCGTGAGAGGCGGGACCACCCGCAAAACCGTAGCGCTTCACAACACCTTGGAAACCACGTCCCTTGGAGGTGCCGATCACATCGATCTTTTGGCCCGACTCAAACTTCTCTACAGTCAGCACATCGCCGAGGTTCAACTCGACATCGCCATTTGTGCGGAACTCTTGGAGTTCAGCAACAGGCTCAACGCCGGCCTTTTTGAAGTGGCCGAGGGCTGCTTTAGAGAGACGGTGCTCTTTTTGTGGACGGAAACCGATTTGGACGGCATCATATCCGTCTTTTTCGGAGGACTTAATCTGCGTTACTGGGCAGGGTCCTGCTTCAATGACAGTCACAGGCACAAGACGATTGTTGTCGTCAAATACCTGAGTCATTCCTATCTTTTTACCAAGTAGGGCTACGTTCATAATACTAATAGGCAGGTGGAGCAGAGGCTCCGTTTCCTAGACCTGCGTTAGAGGAGTTAAAAAAATGTGGTTTATCGCCTCAATTGGGAAGCGAGCGACGGAAAAAAGAGGGAAGAAGCGCGTTCGTCAATCCCCGATTTCAAAAAAGCCGATTATTTTCTGTACTTTGCAAAAGTCTGTGCTTAGTCAGCCCTGCGCTCCAATTGCGGAGCAAATACCACTTTATTATAGAAGAATCCAATTCCGATCAGAGCCAAGCCCAAGCCGAGGAAAGACAACACTCGCAAAAGGCCCTCCAACTCGGCGGCATCAACCAGAAAGACTTTGCCAATAGTGAGCAGCAGTAAAATCAAGGAGCCAACATGTATCACTGACTGCTGACGCCACAGGCCGATCGCCTGATAAGTCACCGCCAACAAGAGCCAAACAAGCGAGTAGGTGTAGATCTCCGCGGTCGAAGTCCCATCGCCATATAGATAACTGCCGCCATAATAATCCTGCACTAGAAAAGTCGCCCAGACAAAGCCGAGCAGCATAGCCGCCAATTGATACACACGGCGCAGACGCTCACAGCCGCCCACCCCACTCTGCCATGCCAGGACACAGGATGCCGCAAAGGGCAGGCCGAACTGCAACAACAGCGCATTGAAGAAGAAACGCTCCCCCGCCGCCCCCGCATCCGCCAAGTGAAGCCAAGCCACCCGCAGCGCCACCAAGCCCGCCAAAATCACGCTCCCCTGATGGCAGGACGTCCACACGCGCGCAAGATAGACAAAGCCCACAGCCGCCACCGCCAGCAGCGCGGTCAAGCCTCCCTCAACAGTCGCCGACGACCACTCAGACGGCATATACGACGCATCCAGCCATTGATAGATCGCCACAAAGCCCAGCAGGCTCACCCCACCCAGTATTCGAGTCACAACTTTGCGCGCTGCCGCATCCCAGACAGTCCGAAAACAGCCCCACACGGTGACGACTCCCACAAAGCCCAACACCCAAGCCAAGGCAACCATCCCATCCTGCGCAGCCCCAGCCCCCACCTGCTCGCGGAAGAAATAGCCCACCGCATCGGCAGCATGGTCGAGCATGCATGCCGCCCACGCCACCCCCAGCACAGAAGCCACCAAAGCCGACCGCCCGAAAGCACGCAGCTTCCAATAAACTGCGGTGCCGATGACTAAGGCCCCAGCAGCTTGCTCTAAGTAATCCGACGGCAGACAAGTCCACAGCCCGAAGCCGAACAAAAACACTGCAAAGGCCGAATACTCACCCGCTACCTCGGCATCGCTCTCTCGGCGAAGAATATGTTCACCCGCCAGCGCCAATAGACCAGCCACCACCGCCGCCAGCCACAGCCAAGCGGAGCGATGAAACACAGCGACGCCCCCCACCACCCACTCCCGGTTGGCATAGAGTAAGGGCACTGCACTGAGTGCTGCCGTCACAGACAGCGCGCGCCATGTCAAAACCCGGCCCGACACCAGCCCACGCCAGTGCCCAACCACAAAAAACAAGCTCAGTAAACCCAAGGGCGCAAACAACCAGCTCAACATCGCGCTATCTATACTAGCAAGCGTGCCCGCCGCCACCGCGCCCAAGGCCAACCAGGCGGCCCCAATAAAGTCATCTTCACGCAGCACAGCCAGCAACAGCGCACCCACACTTATAGCACTGAAAAGCGCCATATCGACTGCGGCAAAACCGCCGATCAAAACGAGAACCAAGCCCTGCACGAGCCCTCCACCCCAAGTCAGCCAACGAATAGCCGTCAACCAAGGGAGCGCCGATGCATCCAGCACAGTATCTTTCTTCGCCAGCAAGACCCAGACTGCATTCACCCCGCAGACACCCACTACGAAGATCAGAACCCCCGCCAGCTGATCCAAGTGACCACAGACATTGCCTACGATTACCGCAGCCGACCACAGATAAACACCCGCCAAAGAGCCCAATAAAAGCGCCCACCAGCCACGACATACGCATAGAAACTGCGCCCCACAGAATAACAAAAACAGATAGCCAAACAGCATCACCGTATCATTCGAGCCCGTCGACATCAGCCAAGGCGTGAGAAATCCCCCTACCAAGCCCATCATCGCAATCGGCGCCCCATTCTTGAGCGACAACAGCACCGCCAAAACCGTAACCAACACCATAGCCACAAAGCCCAGCCCCAACGACACATATCCATGCATATGCACGGCTGCGTAGGCAGCAAAATATAAGCACGCAATGCCCGCCCCAGCCAATGCCTGACCGATGCGCTCATTGGCAGCCATCGACGATTTCACTCCAATCACAAACCCAGCCCCGCAGAGCAGGCCTCCAAAACCCACCGTCAACCAAAGGCGGACCAGCGGCGTCAGCCAGCCAGATTCGATCGAGTATTTAATCATATAAAAGCCCGCCATCAATAAAGCAATCCCCCCAACCCAAACGGCGACCTTGCCAAACCAGTCTTGCGGCTCAGCGGACTCGACCGGCTCTGAGACAGAGCAACTCGGGAGAGTTGCGCTCCCGGGATCGCGAATCTCCGCATTCGCCCCAGTGACTGACTCTGACGCAGAGCAACTCGGGAGAGTTGCGTTCCCGGGATCGCGAATCTCCGCATTCGCCCCAGTGGCTGACTCGGCCATTTTCTCAGGCCGAGTCCTTGCGTCGCGCGACGGCGAAACCCTGGATTCCGTTGGCTTGGCCTCGGCGACCTTCATCGATGAAGCCCCTACCTCCTCCCGAATAACCGCCGCGTCTTTGCGATCCTGCAGCTCCCCTAGCTCACGCTTGAGTCGCTCCAGTTCACTGCGGGTGCGGCTAATCCGCCCCAAATTCACCCAAGGCAAAATCAAACTAGCGATCAAACCCAAGACAAGCAGCAGCCCAAATATTTCTAACATACCGAATCTTAAAAAATACAATTGAACATTGTTCAATATTAATTTTAAACAACGTTCATAATAATAAAGAACTCTAACAAATTGACCCATGGCCCGCCGCAAAGACCACTCCCGCGAAGAACTCACACAATTGGCAATCCAAGCCGGTCGCCAGATCGTCATCGAACAGGGCCCCAGCGCGCTAACCGCACGCAAGGTCGCCCAAGCGATCGGCTACACGCCCGGCACGCTTTATAATGTCTTTGAAAACATCGATGGTCTCATCGCAGCCATCAATATCGAGAGCATGCACAGCTTCGCCGACAGCCTGCGCACACTCCATCAACCCGGCGAAACAAGCGAAAGCCGCATCCGTCGCATCGCGCAGGCTTACTTGGACTTCCATCACGCGCAGCCGCAGCTGTGGTCCCTACTCTTTGCCCAGCCGCTCGACTATAATTCCGACGACTATCACGCCGCCATTCACGCGATTTTCGACCAGGTATGCGACGCCATGATGCCACTCAGCAGCTCCCCCACACTCGCGCGCCAAAAAGCAAAGATCCTGTGGTCCACCCTGCATGGCATCTGCCTACTACAGCAAAGCGGCAAGCTCAACGTCAGCGAACCCGACCCCGCGGAAGATCTACTGACTCACTTCCTCGACCAATTCCTACAATGAGCCGCACGCCGCCCCACCCCATACGCCTCCTCTATATACTAGTGATCATGAGCCTCAGCTACGGAAGCACCCACGCCCAAGAGCACGTTGTCCTACTCCACGGCCTCGCCCGCAGCGCCGCCTCCATGAATAAAATGCAGCGCGCACTCGTCAACGAAGGCTACCAAGTGCACAACCTGAGCTACGACTCACGCCAGCATGGCATCGAGCAGCTGGCCGAAAACGTCCATCATCAAATACGCACACAGACCACCAAAGCCACAAAAGTGCACATCGTCACCCACTCACTCGGTGGCATTCTCGTGCGCCAGATCCAAGCCACCACCCCATTGCCCAAGCTCGCTCGCGTCGTCATGCTCAGCCCGCCCAACGCCGGCAGCGAAGTCGTCGATAAAATTGGCCATTGGTGGCTCTTTCAAAAGATCAACGGCCCGGCTGGGCAACAACTCGGCACCGACAAAGACAGCTTCATCGGCCAACTGCCCGCAATCAATTTCGACTGCGCCGTCATCACCGGCGATCGCAGTATCAACTGGATCAACTCCCTCATGATCCCCGGCCAAGACGACGGCAAGGTTTCCACTACCAGCGCCCGCGTCGCAGGCATGCGCGCCTACAAAGTGCTCCACACCACTCACCCGATGATCATGAAAAAGCAAACAGTCATCCAAGAGGTGATACACTATCTTCAGACCGGCACGTTGCAGTAAACCCCAACAGCTCACCCGCGCAAGGAGCGCAAATACAGTGCCGCACAGGCACGCGCATCCGACAGCGCATCGTGGTGATTCAGTGGGATATCGAACTCCTCGCAGCAATAATTCAGCTTTTTCTTAAACAACTTATAGGTGCACTGCTTCTCAAACAGTGGCAACGGAAGCCCGTAAAACTCCAGTGCCTGCTTCAGGCAAGAACCGTCGAAGGCCATATTATGCGCCACCACCGTTTGCCCTTCGATGAAGTTGGCGATCTGCGGCCAAATCGCATCAAAGCCCGGCGCCGTCATCGTATCGCGCGCCGTCAGCCCATGCACCGCGGTATTGAAACCCGAATACATATCCTCCGGCGGCCGCACCAAAAGCGAGAGTTCCTGGGTGACGACGCCCGCCTCCACCCGCACCAAGCCCACTTGGCAAATACTCCAACGCTTCGGCTGGGCTGTCTCAAAATCGATCGCGGTAAATGTCGGCATGCCTGTTCTTCTCAAAAAAACGGCCCTCGAAGCAAGCGCATTAGCCCAGACTGCGCTGAATTTCAGAACTAAACTCAAGCGCTGCCGAAGGCGTCTCTTACTTGCTGTAGAAAGCCCTTTTCTTTATCGGTGAGGCCGTCCGATTGGAAGAGACGATTGAGCAGTTCCAAAGCGCGTGGCTTTGAATTTTCGCTCAGGCGCTCCGCGACATATGCGATAAAATCTGCGGTCAGCTCTTCGCTGATACGAGCGGTTCTCGCGCGGTCGGTCGCATTGCAAATGTAAACCGAGGGCCCCGTGCTGGAATCCCAACCGAGCGAATCAGCGGCATGGTCAAACTCTTTGGTCTCTGCCAATGATAAATGTTGATCCACATAGATCGCCATCAGTAGCAGATCAATAATCGCTTCGCGCTCTGCTTGCTGCAATTCGGACTCAGGGGTGGAGCGAGACTCTTGACTAAATAGTTTCTCTAAAAATTTCATAGGACAAATGGTTGATACGGTGGACGCACGTGGCGAGTGTCGGCTCGATCATCGAACAAAACCACAATCAGTCAACTAACTACTTTCAATTCAGACACAGCAGACTCCCCTCGAACCAGCTCTGAGCGGACAATGGTGGCAGCACTACTCCCAGCGTGACAGGCTTTCGCCAGCATCTTCCCATTCGTTAAAAATAGAACAGGCGCGCGCCTGGAGTAAAACCCGGCGGCCTTCGCGACTTCTACAGTGCACCAAGCGCACATTCCCCATCAGTCGCTTCGCTTGTCGCAACAATTCAGTTCGCTCTGCTTCGCTGCCACGCAGTAATTCTGGAACAGGGAAATAACTGCTGCGAGCGCTGGTAACCGATGAAATCAAATAGTGCGGCGAGCGAATGGGCCCCATCATTTCTAAAAAGGCTGTGGCGAAATGATGACGGTCCATACGATTGCCACCTTTGAGTGAGACAGAAACCTGGCCCATAAATCGGTCCACCGTGAGAGCTTGCTCCGGCACGTCTTCGTCAAACTTCCCGAGCGCATGCATTGTGCGAAACAGGGAGCGCCCGACTCGATCTGCAGTCACTCCCGTGAGCCCATATTGACGATAGAGCCGCAGGGCCCGCCAAAGATCGGGAGCGATTCGCAGCAGCCCGATCAAGAGCATCAGTAGCAACATTCCCCATACCGCGAGACCGCGACCACCGGAGAGCATGTGTCGAAAGGCATCAAACCCCACGCCAAGAATCGATAACGCGGCGCCATACAAGACCGCTTCTACGGTCCTCCACAGATAAGCGTAATGCATCAACTTGCGCCCTTTGACTTGAATGCTACGATAAAACAATCCTTTCCAATCGGGAGCATTGGCAGGCCCGAGCCATGCCTGACGAATCCAGCTGGCATTGGCAGAGAGCGCCTGCATTTCATCATTTACCTGCTCGCATTGCTGTGGAGTCAAAATACTGGCGGGAATGCCCAAGCGCTCGTATCCCGATTGAATCGCCGCTTCGCGGTGATTCGGACCGACAAAGGTTTTGAGCCGGCGCCGCACGCAGTCCAAATCGGGCTCGTCATGGGGCACCCCCGTGAGTGTGACGAGGTGCCAGATCTTAGATACTTTCAGCGGACTCGAGGGATTGGTGCGAATGGCTCGGCCCCGAATTTGGTTGGACGACACGAAGGAGCCGACATTGGAGGCAATGATTAAGCTGTTGATACAGGGCGCATCCCAACCTTCGCCCAGCAAGGCTTGCGTGCCTGAAAGTATATGAATCGCGCCCCGCGCAAAGGTCTCGGTCATCACGGGCACCAGTTGCCTCGAAGCACCGCGCAGCAAAGTGAGCGCTCGATAGTCAGGCAATGCCTCGAGCACTTCTAAGCGCACATCCGCCGGTGAGAGTCCCCGCTCACGGCAAACCTCTAACAAGGTGCCCGCTGCGCTCGCAGGAATAATGACCATGGAACCTGTGAGCAGACCGACCCGCTCGTCTCCCAGCTGACGTAGTCTCTCAAAGATGGGCACCGCTCCCAGCTTCAAAGATTTTGCATTGCGGCTCCGCTCACAATACGTGCCCAGAAATTCGGGATAAATGTAGTCCGACAGCACCAACAATCTCAAGTCCGCGCCATGGGTCTCACGTTCCACGCGCACGATCGCTTCAATCGAGCGCAACTTGGTGGCACTACGCATCAGGCGGCGATTCCGCGCATGGCTCGGAAGTAAATGCACATGCCCTCGCTCAATCGCACCGCGCTGCTTCAGCAAAGCTTCGATCTGTCTCACAAAGTCCTGCGGCCATAGCGAACGCTGCTTTTTAGAGACAATGCCACGCAGTAAGACCTGCGCCCACTCGGTATCGAAACACGGCAATTCGCCCGCCTCCGCATCTAACAATTCGAGTAGCTCTGGCTGCAACCGCGCTCCTCGGGTGTGGAGATAAATAAGCAGCGACGAAAACCACTCCACTTCGGCATAAATATCGACTTCGTGCGCCTCGGGGTCCAGCAACCATGGATGCTTATTGATTTGCTCAGCGAGCGAGTCCCGATGTAACAAGTCAGCAACCAACTCGTTGATCTGGCTTTGAAAGCTTGCGCGTTGTTGCAGATCTTCGGGACTGGCGAACTCGAAATAGAGCAGGTCTACATGTGGGCACAAATCGCCATTCAACACCAGCTCCGGCACTGGAATCTCCATGTCGATTTCGCCACAGAGCTGAATATAGCGCTCCCACTCTGCAGCCGACGAGTCGTAAGGAGGTGTCGCAGTCAGCGAAATAGTATGCACCCCCTCAATACGTTTGCGCAGATCAATAATCGACTGCCACCAAGCCTGCTTGAGGTGGTGTGCCTCATCCAGAAGCAGAGTTTGGACCCCAAGCGCACGCAGAGCGGCCAAGACTGGCTCCGCCCCGGGCTGCGACATGACCTGATCGACCATCTGATAGGTCGTGATCGTCACTAAACCAGGCTGGCGCAAGTCGAGGCTGATCCAATCCGCAGCGCCCGCGGCAAAATCTTGGCGCAAACGCTCCGCCCATTGCGACTGAATGGTGCGAGTCGGCGCGACCACCAAGCTGGGGCCCGCCAAACGACGCATGAACTCCAGCCCAAGAACCGTCTTACCAGACCCCGGCGGCGCGACAACATGTAGACGGGCATCGTCCAAGTGCGCCTCCATCTCCGCCAAGGCTCGCGCTTGATAATCGCGCCACGGATGGGCGAAGCACAGTGTTGGAGGAAATGTCGGCACAAAAGTAAGTCACCGCATCGGACGCGCCAAATCAATCTTATCCGAGCGCAAACTGCCCCAGGGCAAGCAGCGAATCAAGCCGCCGAGCGCGAAGGTCGATGCTGTGAGCGAGTGCGACGCGTGTCCTGGCCTCTTTGCAGGCCTCTTTCCGGATGCGAATGCGATTCACGGCTTGGCGCGGGGTCGAGAAAGTCCACCTTGTGCGCAGTCAATACGATGCGGCTACGCTTATCCCCCGCATCTGTCTCCCAGTGCTCTTGTTTAAGACTGCCCGCAAGCAATGCTTTGGAGCCCTTAAACAAGTGCTCGGCCAAATGTGGCATATTCCACGCCTCGACAGGCATGAAAACCACACGCTCCCCATCATTACAGGCGAGCGTGAATTTACTTAGGTGCTGAACGCCGTTGGCTTTTTCGCGAGCTTTGATTTCGCGAGTTTCAATGTCGGCTGTGAGGTGTCCGCTGATGATTGTCTGATTCATAATATTTCCTTTCAGTTACGTTAATTTAGCTTGCTACGAATGAATCGTTTTCGATGTCCTCCAAAATAAAGAACGCCTTCCTCTATCGCATAAAGGCAAGGCTACTGTCAAGCAAATAAGGTGAACAAAATAGCACTCCGCGTCATCGCGCCCCACCCCAGCAGTCCGGCTTCATTGCATTACGCCGAGACAGGCTCCGTTAGCCGAAACGAGTTTCGGACGGAGCCTGGCCTGCCAAGGCGTAGTCTTCGCCCCGCCCCCAGCAGTCCGGCTTCATTGCATTACGCCGAGACAGGCTCCGTTAGCCGAAACGAGTTTCGGACGGAGCCTGGTGCCCCCTCTGGGAATCGAACCCAGATCGACTATTTAGGAAACAGTAGTTTTATCCGTTAAACTAAGGGGACCGCTACAGGACAATCTAATCGTACCTTTGAATACATGAGCTTAACTAAATAGGTAAAGGCTTTTGATCGAAAATCTTAGTCTTCTACCAACCATAACAGCTCATAGGGCTCTAATTCCAGAATGTCATGAGTGGATAAAGTTCGCTGACTCAGTGTATCTTTGAAAAAATGTGCGAGTCCCTCGGTACGTAGACGGCGCATATTAACAGTTTGGGGGGCATCGGAGAAATTCGCAATCACTACGAGCAAGTGGCCTTCGCTCCAACGCAGATAGCTGATCACGTGTCCATTCTCCGGTTCTAATAAGCGCATCTGGCTGCCAGTAAAAGCCGGGCATGCCTTACGTGTTTCAAACAACTCCTGCAACTCTCGAAAAATACGTGCCCGCACAGAATTCTTTTTCTTGAGCTCACCGACGAGACTCCAGTCCATCATAGGCCGATGTACCCAGCGACTGTCGTCTTTCTTCTCTTTGTCTGCCAGATAATCGTAATCGTTGAGCATTCCCCATTCCTCGCCAAGGAAGATGAGTGGTATGCCACCAATGCTACACAACACGCCATAAAGCATCCGTATGCGACGCACCGCCATCTCGATCAGCTTGGGCTCTCCACTCACAAGCGCCTGCTCCAAACCCGCAAGTGAAGCCATAGTGCCCGAAACGCGCATGTCTCCTGTATCGGTATTATGTTGAAAAGGCACGCCTGCAGCAAAGGAACCTTTAAATGCGCCTGTGTAAAAGCTGTTCAAGAAGTTGCGATGGTCGTCGGGGTTAATGCCGACGGCCCAGGCATCTCCATTGTCAAAAGACCAGCCGATGTCGTCATGCCCACGCAAATAGTTCACCCATACAGTGCCCGGCAACAGATGCTGACGATGGCCGACCGATTGCTTGAGCAACTTGGTTTCACGCGTCGCAACCGCCTCCCAGAGCAATGCCATCAATGTCGGATTATACGAAATAGGACACTCCTCGGGGCTGATGTATTTGACAACTTCATCGGGATGCACAATCGCCTCAGACTTGAAAGCGAGCCCAGGTGCCGCGATGCGACACACGGCATTAAATGCCTGGATCAATAAATGTGCCTCAGGCAAATTCTCACAATTGGTCCCCATCTGTTTCCAAATGAAGGCAACCGCATCTAGGCGCAATATTTCAACACCGGTATTGGCGAGAAAGAGCATTTCCTCTACCATCGCACGAAAGACCTCGGGGTTCGCATATTTAAGGTCCCATTGAAAACTATTGAATGTCGTCCATACCCAGCTCTGCATGCCTTCCTGCCAAGTAAAATTGCCGCGACGTATCGTGGGGAATATTTCGCGCAAGCTGCGTTCATATTGATCGGGAATGCTACGATCGGGATATACGTGAAAATAGTCGAGGTATTCGCGCTCGCCCTCTTGCGCACGGACCGCCCACTCGTGGTCATCGGAAGTATGATTAAAGACAAAATCGATCACCAAGGAAATGCCAACCGCTCGAAAATCGTGCGCTAAAGCGCGCAAATCCTCCATCGTGCCGAGGTCAGGATTCACACTGCGGTAGTCACTAATAGCGTAGCCACCATCGCTATTGCCTTCACGATCCTTGAACAAGGGCATCAGGTGCACATAAGTCAGACCCAAGTCTTTTAGATAAGGGATCTTATCACGCAGTTGATTCAAGTCGCCACTAAACAGATCCACATAAAGCGAACCACCGACCATACGCTCGGAGAGGTACCAATTAGGATCGTTCTCGCGACGCACGTCGAGTTGACACAAGTCCTCGGGACGACTGAGCCAACAATCCACGGCGGTGAGTAAAATGCGCTCCAGATAATAATAAAAATCGTAATGCTGCCCGTAGAGCCGATACAAGAGCTCGAAAAGACGCGGCCAATGCTCCTCTAGGCGAGCATCGATCGTCTCTATATTCAGAGCACAGCTATCATAACTAAGTGAACTGGCTTCAATCTTTTCTAAAATCTTAGGACGCACACGGCCTAAGGTGCGAGAGGCTTCATATACTAAATCCAAATCAGTCATCCTCACTGGCTGTCAATTTCTCATTCGGGATCGTAATTTGATCCAAGAAGTTATAATACTGGATGCCTTCAATAATACCGGCAGCATGCTCTTGTTCGGCAAAATAAACGCGCGGATACTTGCGCAGCTTTTCGAGCTCGCGGCTGTAATTGCCCACCACAACACCGAGCGTATTGCCAGCGAGCATACCTGCGTCGTTACCTGAATCACCCGCCACTAGAATGTGCTCCAGCGGATACCCCCACTTGAATGCCATGTGGCGAATACTAAGACCACTTCCAGCACGACAGGGGATGATGTCCAGGAACATGCCCAAGGACAGAATACACTTCGCACGCACACCATGCTCCCGCAGGATACGTTTGATATGTGCTAACTTCGGAGCAACGGAAAAATCGACCTTATAACTCACCTTAAAAGTGGACTGCTCGCTTTCTTCCTGCAGGTATAAACCATCGACGGGATCGAGCACCTCGTGGATACGCTGGGGCGCCCAACGGAAGTCGATATGCTTACGCCAGCTCGTGTCCAAGGTGTAGTTTTTGCCGTAATAAATCTCAGTACCGACCGAGGTAATGAGCACTTCGGGGTTGGGAATGTTTAAAGATTCCATCAGTGGCAACACATCCTCGTAACGACGACCGGTCGCAATGCCGAAACCAATATTATCCTCGGCCTCGCTAATTAAGCGGAAGAAATCCTCCATCGCCTCATCATTCCCCGTGAGGGTATTATCAATATCGGCAATAATTAGACGATCAACCTGCGGCAAACGCCGGCTCTTGCGGCCGCGGGCAATCGGCGCGGGGGCATCGGCATCTTTCAGCACTTCCTTGACATCGCGTAAATAGCGTGTGACGTGCCGCTGCCAAGAGTAGTATTTATTGACGTTTTCCAAGCCCGCCCGTGACCATTCATCCCACTGCGCAGGCTCTAACAGGGCATGCAGCAGCGCCTTCTCAATCGACTTAGGATCGAAGGGGTCGACCAATACGCCATTGTTACAATTTGCAATGATGTCGTTGGGCCCCCCATCGTTAGTCGCGACAATTGGCGCTCCACTCGCTGCGGCTTCGAGTAGCGTCAAGCCAAAGGGCTCCGTCATCGCAGCGTTCACGAAGACGCCACGCGACTTAGTAATCTCACGATAGAGCGTCGCGACATCATCGGCCTTATGACTCTTGGGATAAGCGACCTTGCCATATAGATCATACACATCGATCAGCGTGAGCACATTGAGCAGTACCGCACGCTGCCCTGCAGGCATTTGCCGTAAATCATCACGCGTCCCCATGACTAAAACCAGATTAGCCTCGCGCTGTAATTGCGGAGACTCCCCGTAGGTCTTCACAAGCATCTCCAAATTCTTGCGCTCATCGGGACGTGCCATCGCAACCAACATAGGCTTATCTGGCTGATGTAAAAAGCTACGCACGTCCTGCACTAGCTGTGAACTCACATCTTCCTCGCGGGGCGCACGGAAGTTGCTCAAGTCCACTCCAGGAGGGATCACTTCCATCCGCTCAGGAATGTAATTCTCGTATTGCTCATACTGCTCCTTCACTTCCTGACGCGTGCTGGTGCAAATCAACGAGCAAGTCTCTAAAGCAAACTCTTCGGCCTCGATACGGGTGGAGATGGCGTAACGCGATTCAATTTTCTCTGCGCTAAGTCCTGAATCTTCCAAGCGTTGGCGCTTCACACGCCCTAAAGAGTGGCCAGTAAAAATAAAGGGGATGCCTAAGAGTCGAGCCAACTGCCCACCGCCGTAACCAGCATCGGCATAGTGGCCATGTATGACATCCGGCACCGTACGCGTGCGCTGAAAATGATTGAGGCACTGATCGACAAACATCTCCATATAAGGCCACAGCTTAGACTTACTCAAGTAACGCTTGGGCCCAAAAGGGATACGTACAATGTAAGCTTTATCTGCAATCTGTTCTTCGAGTTTCGCATAGTCATCCGACACCTTGTCGTCCACGACCTGACGTGTGATCAAGTCTACTCTAGCCACATCTTCGCACTCTGAAAGCGCACGAGCCAACTCAAGTACATAGCGTGTCTGGCCCCCAGTGTCTTCATCGCGACCGAGTTCAAGTTCATCACCTCGAATCAAACCATGCAGGCTGATCAATGCAATACGGATTCCTTTTTCTTTAACCATGATTATTGATTGCTAGAATTCTATATTAAGGCGGCGCCATGTTGCATTTTGCAAAGTTTCGCAGCAGAGCGCATGGCGTTCTGCACGAAATGAGTCATATAAGCGCCTATCACTCATCTATGCAGGCTGCATGCCGAAAATTGCAGACTTCAAAGCCGTATTCACTCGCATGAGATGCGTGCTAGCTTGAGTCGAATTTGATTTTCGTCACAATTCCGGCTAGAGATTCACTTAAGATCATGTATGTTAAATTTCATGATGAGCGCTACAGCTCCAGCACATTGGCCCGCTCCTGCGACGCATCCACACACAATACTATCTGATGAATCATTTCAACCCAGAAGCCAGAATCGCCCCGACCGTGCTCGCGACGGATCTCGATGGCACGCTCATTCCCTTGCCCGACAGCCCGGAGCATCCCAGCGACTTAAAAGCTCTCAATCAGGCACTTTCCAAGTCAAAGGCCAAGCTGGTGTTTGCGACCGGACGACACTATGAATCGGTGCTCGAAGCCATGCAGCAATACGACCTACCCTCTCCCGAATGGATTATTTGCGATGTAGGCAGCGCAATCTATCAACGCATAGGCGAGCGCTTCGAAGTATTCACAGCTTACGAAGCACATCTAGAACAAAGCTCCGGAGGCGTCGACCGCCAAGCTGTCGAAGAGGCTCTATTCACAGTCGAAGGGCTGGAATTACAACCGCCCGACCATCAACAACGCTTTAAGATCAGCTATCAATCTGCAGCGGACACGGTGACTCGATTAGTCGATGACATCGGCCAACGCCTCAAACAAGCCCAGCTGCCCTACGACTGTATGGGAAGTCTGGATCCGTTCCTAAATTGCGGTCTGATAGATGTCATGCCACGTGGCGTGTCTAAAGCCTACGCCTTACTTTGGTTGAGCACCCATGCCAACTTTCGCCCCGACGAAGTCATCTACTCCGGCGACTCAGGAAATGATTACGCCGCACTCGTCAGTGGTTTCCGTGCCATCATTGTGGCAAATGCTAGCGAAGGGCTGGTCGATAAAGTGCAAGCGGCCCTGGCAAAACGCTCCTTAGAAGAACGGCTATATTTAGCAGAACACCGTGCAAGCAGCGGTGTATTAGAGGGCTGCCGACACTTCGGATTAATCTAGTCGGCGAGTTAGGCTTGGCAATCGCATGAACATTTGCACAGTCATAGATTATGACTCCTGAATCCGCTCTGCAAAAATACTTTGGCATGCCCTCCTTTCGGCAGCCGCAGCAAGCGATTATCGAAGCTGTACTAGAGAAAAAAGATACTTTAGTGGTGATGCCGACGGGGGGCGGTAAAAGCCTCTGCTTTCAATTGCCCGCGCTACTGCTACCGGGGGTGACACTGGTGGTCTCACCGCTGATTGCGCTGATGAAGGATCAAGTGGACGCGCTGCAAGCACGTGGCCTGCCTGCGGGGCTGCTCAACAGCTCGCAGACGCTGGAAGAGCAGCGGGCCACATTGGACGCTATCCGCCAACGCACGCTCAAGCTGGTCTACGTCGCTCCGGAGCGTTTTCGCTCGCAAAGTTTCCTCAATGCGCTGCCGAAAGACGCCATCAGCTTGTTCGCCATTGACGAAGCGCACTGCCTCTCCCAGTGGGGGCACGATTTCCGGCCCGATTACATGCGACTGGGTGAAGCGCGCAAAGCGCTGGGCTCCCCACCCTGCATCGCGCTAACCGCCACAGCCACTCCGGATGTGCAGGGCGACATCATGCAGGTGCTGGAAATGCGTGAACCTGCGGAATTCGTGGCAGGCTTTGCCCGTGAGAACCTAAGTTTTAAGGTGCGCAAAATCGGCTCCAACGCCGATAAGCAGGAGGCTCTACTGCGCCTGATCAAACAGCATAAGACTGGCATCGTCTATTGCGCCACACGTAAGTCGGTCGATAAAGTGGCAGCCGCCATTGAGCCATTGGCAGGCTCCGTCATTCGCTACCACGGCGGGCTATCCGATAAGGAGCGCACGCAAGCGCAGGAAATTTTCATGCAGCGCAGGTCGGACGTAGTCGTCGCCACCAATGCCTTCGGCATGGGAATCGACCGTGCCGATATCCGCTTCGTTTGCCACTACGAAATGCCGGGGAGTGTGGAAGCTTACTATCAGGAAGGCGGGCGCGCGGGGCGCGATGGCGCCCCTTCGGTCTGCGAAATGCTCTTCTCCTACGCGGACAAGCGGGTGCAGGACTTTTTCATCGAAGGTGCCAACCCTGGCAAAGAACTGATCGCCCGGGTATTTGACATGCTATGCGCCGAAAGTGACGAAAACCACGAAGTGCGGCTGCCTGTCGATGACCTCTGTGAGCGTCTAAATACAGGCCGCAAGGTCAACCCGATGGCTGTTAGCACCGCCATATCCACACTCTCACGCCATAAATGGATCGAACGTTTCGAGGTGCCCGGGCGACGACTCAAAGGCACCCGCATTCTCAAACTTGGCCAAAGCGGTCGCGACCTACCACTGGACGGACAAGCTCTGGCCATCAAAGCTCAACGCGACGAGGCCCGCTTAAAGGCAGTCATTGACTTCGCTTACGCCTCCGGCTGCCGCCAGCAGTGGATTCTCAACTACTTTGGCGAACGCAACAGCCAGCCCTGCGGTCGCTGCGACGGTTGCCGGCAACGCAAGCAACTGGCCAATCGCGAGGTTAAGGCCGATGAGTGGACCTTGGTGAAGATGGCGCTCAGTGGCGTTGCTCGCATGAGCAGCCGTCGCGCTCCCGACGAATGGACCCCCCGCTTCGGGAAGCGTAAAATCATTCAATGCCTACTCGGCAGCCAATCGGCCCCCATCCTCGATGCGGGACTGGACGCACTCTCCACCTATGGCATACTCAAGCGCGAAGGCAGCGCCTTTGTGGATGCACTCTTCGAAAGTTTCGAGCAGGCGGGACTGATACAAGTCGTGACCGAAGAAGGTTTCCCCCTCTTAAAGCTCACCGAACTCGGCTCGCAAGTCATGCGCGGCCTCGCTCAACCGGCCCTGGCACTGCCCGAGCGCACAGCTGGGAGCGCTGGCAAAGTCACCACAGCCAAAAAGCTGAAAAAAGGACAGGCGCCCGAAGGCATTTTAGACAACGCACTCTATCAAAAGCTGGCTGCGAAGCGCAGCGAAATGGCCGCTGCCCACGGCAAGCCTGCCTACACCGTATTCCCCAACTTTGTATTGGTCGAGCTGGCCAACCTCAAACCAAGCAGCGAGCGCGAAGCGATCAAGATCCGCGGCATCGGCCCCGCTAAACTGAAAACGGTGCTACCCCCCTTCCTAGAGGTGATCAAAGCTCATAACGCGTGAACATTGAACATTGAACATTGAACATTGAACATTGAACATTGAACATTGAACATTGAACATTGAACATTGAACATTGAACGGACGTCTGGCCCGTAGAGGCGAGAGACAATGAAAAATCCCCTGAAGAAGCCATTATTTCGACATTCAAACTTGGACCTTCGATGTTCGACCTTCTTTTGACTAAATTTTAAGCGAGCAACACTTAAATTTTTGCCAAAATTGTACTTGCACACTAGCGTGAACCCCATACTTTCCGTCGCTTCATGAGCACTGACAACAAGACACTTAATCGCTCCCGCAACCCGATGGACTACACGTTCAACGATGTGGAGCTACTTTCCCGTTTCGTCACAGAAACTGGTAAGATCCTTCCTCGTAAAGACACAGGCCTTTCCGCAAAGCACCAGCGTCGCATTACGAACCGCATCAAGCAGGCTCGTAACATGCTGACTATGCAGTAAGCCCTTGAGCTGAAACAGGACTTTCCAATCCTTCTCCTTTAATTAGGTGAAGGATTTTTTATATCTACCTGTCGTGTCCGCTTGCGGACCTCTCAGCGCTGCCTACAGTAATCAAACACCACCGCAGATACGCCGCACACCAGCCAAATGACCCACGCCTGCAAAATACTGCCACCGACCGAAGCGAACATTGACCTATGCGCGGATTTGCTACGCGACGAAGCAGTCGTCGGCGTCCCAACGGAGACGGTCTACGGACTCGCAGGTAATGCACTCAACGAAGTCAGCGTGCGAAAGATCTTCGAAGTGAAAGGGCGGCCCCTAATAGATCCCCTAATCGTACACTTTCATTCCTTGGAAGATGCAGAGGCTCATGTCGAATTTAACGATCGAGCTCGCAAACTAGCCGCCCAGTTCTGGCCTGGCGCGCTCACCCTAATACTCCCCAAAAAGGACAGCATCTCCGACCTCGTCACCGCGGGCCTTCCCAGCGCAGCCGTGCGTGTGCCCGCACACCCGGTATTCCGCAGTCTATTAAAACGGCTCGAATTCCCACTCGCCGCCCCCAGCGCCAACCCCTTCGGATACGTCAGCCCGACACTCGCCCAGCACGTAGATGCCACACTGGGCAATCGTATCCTCGCGGTGCTAGACGGTGGCGCCTGTGACCACGGAGTGGAATCCACCATTGTGGATCTGCGCGATCCAGCTGCGCCCAAAATCCTACGCCCAGGCCCGCTTTCAGCAGAAGCCCTAGGCATTCAAAATTGTATTCAAAACTCGGATACAAACAAAGCTACAGTCCCCATTACCAGTGCACAGGCTGCGCCAGGCATGCTGACCCAGCACTATAGCCCGAAGACTCCGATCACATTATTTGCACACGGCACAAAAGCCCAACAAGTAAAGGAAACAGAAGCTGTGATCTATACCGTCAAGCCCTGCGATTCGAAGCTAGCGAGTGAAACATCCAACACTTTTTGGCTTTCAGAAAACGGCGAACTTGCAGAAATTGCGCATAATTTATTTGGGCTGATCCAAAAGTTGGACCAAGCCAAGTACACAAGATTACACATCGAGCGCGCCCTCAATCAAGCGATCGGCGTCGCGGTCAACGACCGTCTAAGTCGCGCTGCAGCCAAGCGCCCGTAGAATACTGACGTTCGCAAGCACTGAATCGACAAGCACTTAAAGCTATTAGAAGAAAGTAAAACAGGGATCAGCCAATCTAATCGGAAAATTATTTAGCTCTTTTTTTCCTATTTGGCACCAGATGTGCATTACACCGTGTATGCACCAAACGATTCGACTACCGCGGTGCGCTGGAGTGGCAACAGCCTCCCTTGCGTGCCTTTTTGCATTCACATCCGCTTCTGGCTCAGTTCCGAGTGAGACGCGCGACGTCCTACAAGAATGGGTCAAAGTGAAAGCACTGATCTCTCAAGAACGCGAAGAATGGGCCACTGAAAAGGCCCTGATCGCTGATACCATTGAGCTACTCAATGCTGAGAAGGAGATGCTGGCTGAGACCATTGATTCCCGCAAAGACGCCGCCGAGGCTGCTGCCAACGAGCGCACAGAGCTCTCGCTTAAAAAGGAAAGCTTAGATGCCGACGCCGCCACCTTAGGTGAAGTGCTCACCGGCTATGAGAGCGAGATGACCGCGTGGGTGCCTAGCCTGCCCGCATTGCTACAAGAGGAGCTCGCGCCCCTCATTCGTCGCTTGCCGACCGAAGAAAATGCCAGCTCCAATGCGGGAATCGGACGCCGCCTGCAATCGGTCGTCGGCATTCTATCTCAAGTGGATAAGTTCAATTCATCCGTCACCTACCGTAAAGAGTTACGCGACTCGGGCGAAGCCACTAAAGAAACCGATACACTTTATTTCGGCCTAGCCTATGCCGTTTATAGCGATGCCGAAGGCAGTTCAGCGGGCTACGGAAAACCCGGCCCCGAAGGCTGGACCTGGGAAGCAGCCCCCGAAGCCGCAGCCGATATTAAAGAGCTGATTGCCGTCTATAAAAACGAGACGCCCGCAAAATACGTCTCGATTCCACTCTCGATTCAATAAGCGCTACGTACGCTCAATCGAAAACTACTACTACCAAACGATTCTTTGATCCATGAAACGTAGCCTATACTTTCTATTAATTAGCCTATTCTCCTTACAGTTACTCAGCGCGCAGTCACTGGATAGTGTGAAACAATCTGCCAATGCAGATCTCGAAGCAGCCCTCAGCGAACTTGCCGAATTACGTGCAGAAATTCGCGAGGAGAAAATACCACTCGCTCAAGAGCGACGTAACCTAGAAGCTGAAGTCCGCACCTTACGCGGCGAAGCCGAAGCGGCTCGCGCCGTGCAGGACAACGCCGACTTACGACTCGACCAACTGCGCTCCCAAATCAAGGGGCGCGAAGAAGAGATCCAGTATGCAAGCAACTTGCTGGACGAATACGTGCGGGGCCTACAAGCACGCATCCACGTCAGCGAAGTGGAAAGCTACGAACCGAAACTCTTGGAGATCCTCAACAGTGCGGAAGCTTCTGAAGACGGCGAGACTTCCATCACACAACTCGCCAACGGCATTGGCCTCGGCCTGGAGCGCGCCAAGGAAATCTCCGGCGGCAGCTCCTTTCAAGGCGGCGCAGTCCTTCCCGACGGTAGCTACACACAAGGCACCTTCCTGCTGGCAGGGCCTCTGGCTTACTTTTCCTCGGAAAAAGGTGGCGGTCTGGTCATCCGCGGCGAATCACTTCGCCCAGCAGTCGAGCCGATTCCTGAATACGACATTAGCGAGGCAGTCGCCTCCGCCACATCCGGCAGCACGGGCCTGATCCCGATCGATGCTTCGATGGGTAATGCACGCGCAATCGAGCAAACCAAAGAAACTCTGATCGAACACATTCAAAAGGGTGGCGTCTGGATCGTTCCTATTCTCGGCTTTGCACTGGTATCGCTCGTGATCGCAGCCTTTAAGGCACTCGAACTATACGGCATTAAAACTCCAGATGAGGGTGCCGTCGCCAAACTGGTGGGCCTAATCAAAGAAGGTAAACACGAAGAAGCCACAGAGTCCGCCGCCCACCTACCAGGCCCTGCCGGCGACATGCTGCGCATCGGTGTTCGCCACTCGGGTGAGTCTGTCGCACTCGTGGAGGAGCTCTGCATCGAGAAGGTCGTCGAGACTCAACCTCGCGTGCAACGACTACTCTCCTTCGTCGCCACCACCGCCGCGGTCTCCCCACTCTTGGGCCTGCTCGGCACGGTGACCGGTATGATCAATACTTTCAAATTGATCACCATCTTCGGAACCGGCGATGCGCGTAACTTATCTTCAGGTATTTCCGAAGCGCTGATCACCACTGAGTTCGGTCTGATCGTCGCCATCCCGGCCCTCATCTTACATGCTGTGCTCTCCCGCAGAGCCAATGGCATCCTCGCCACAATGGAGAAGCAAGCAATTGCCTTTGTTAATGGACTGAAAATCGCCCGCGAAAAATAATGAATAGCCACGAACTAATCACCACAATCATAGAGATATGGGTACAAGGTGGGTGGCTCATGTTCCCGCTGGCAGTGCTCGCACTATGCATTTACCTCGCGGGGTTTGAACTCGTGTTCTTCTTCCGTAAATACGGTTTCGATAAGGACGACAAAAACACCTGGGGCCACTGGATCGACAAACCAGAAGACGGCACCGGCATGCTAGGAGCCGCGATTCGATTCGCACAAGAAGGCAGCAAGCAAATGGATTCGATTCGCTCACGCGTTCACGAATTACGACACGCTTATATCAACCCTGCCCGCCGGCGCATTTACTACCTATCGATCCTAGTCACAGTCGCGCCCCTCACCGGGCTACTGGGCACGGTCATCGGTATGATCGTGACCTTCAACGGCCTGTCTTCAAGTCGCGGCAGCGCGCTAGACGTCGTCGCAGGCGGCATCTCGCAAGCGCTCATCACCACGCAAACCGGCCTCATCATCGCCATTCCTGGTTACATCTTGGTGCACCACGCCAAAACACGTTGCCAGCGATTGGAAGGCTTTTTCTCAGAGCTCGAAATACGCACAGCTCAAAAATTTGAACGCACACATAAAGAATCATGATACAACGACGCTTTTCCAGCCCAGCCGAAGAGAGTGAAGAGATCAATCTCTCACCGCTCATCGACATGGTGTTCATCCTACTGATTTTCTTCATCGTCACCACTGTCTTCGTCGAGGAAACAGGGATCGATGTGAATAAACCGGAAGCCGCCTCCGCGGTGGACCTAGACAAACAGAGTATTCTCATTGCACTCACTCCCAAGGGTGAAGTTGTTTACGGGGGCCGCGACATCGGCGTCAATGGTGTCCGCAGTCTCGTGCAACGACTCACTCGGGATGACCCCGAGATGCCAGTCATCCTACAAGCGGATAAGGCTGTCAGCACGGAGCGCCTAGTGCGCGTGATCGACGAATCTAAGCTCGGAGGTGCGCAAGTCGTTAACATCTCAACGGCGCATTAACCACCAGCCCAGACTATTTGTGAAGCATAGACCAGAAGATACCGCCCCCGATAAACCTAAGTTTTCATCGCGAAGCCTTGGAGTGATCAGCGCGGCGGCGGCCCTGACGATTGGCATCTTCGTCCTCTTTCCTTTTACTCAGTTCATCGGCAATCAAACCCGCGAACTAGTCACACTGCGATCGATCGACGTGGCTCCGCCACCGCCACCGCCACCGCCATCGGAGGAGCCACCACCGGAAGAACCGCCGGTCGAAGAAGCCCCCCCACCAGACCTATCGGAGCCACCACCTCCCTTGGATCTCGCGCAACTGGAAATGGCACTGAACCCTGGCATGGGGGATGACTTCTCCAACGCGTTCTCAGTCGCTGGCTTCGATGTCGCCGGGGATACCGCCTCGGAAATCATGACCTTCGAGATCTCTGATCTCGACGAGATGCCACGTATGCTGAAAGGCCGACGCCCCAAGCATCCGCCGAATCTGCTGCGTGAGCGGGTCGAAGGCGTCGTTCGCCTGAAAGTGCTCTTGGACGAAACCGGACGCGTGAACGTGCAATCCGTCATTTCATCGACACATAGCGCTTTCGAACGCCCCGCCATTCAAGCCGCCGAAGACTTCCGCTACACGCCACCGACTAAGAACGGCGAACCTGCACGCACCGTGTTCGTTCTGCCCATGAAATTCTCTATCAATTAAACCACTCTTATCATCCATTTTGTTCAACCACGAGCGCTTATGAAAATCACACGCTTACTTACCATTCTCGCCAGTATGGCTGCTCCTTTTAGCAGCGGCTTACTCGCTCAAGACTATCCACTCAGCGAAAATCTCTGGACCAATCCTGAATTTCAAAATCGCTTCCTCGGCAGCTACGGCTTCGACACATCGATCACGCCCAAAATCACTGCCGACGAGCAAGAGATTTTCAAGCAATTGGTGCCTTTGATGCAGAACAACGCCAACGCGGCGATTCAACAATTGCGCTCCGCAATCACCAACGAGTCCAGCGCGGCACTCGACTACACCCTGGGCAATCTCTACGCTCAAGAAAACCAAGTGTCCAATGCGATTCGCTCCTATCAAACCGCGATCCGCAAGTTTCCTAATTTCTATCGCGCCTACAAAAACCTGGCATTGGTCATGGTCAATGAAGGTCGCTATGAAGAAGCAGTTCCTTTTCTGCTGAAAGGCCTCGAACTCGGCGGCACCGATGGCGCACTCTACGGCCCGCTGGGACTCGCTTATTTGAATCTAGAGAAGCCTAAGAGCGCACTGACTGCTTACGATAATGCACTGCTCTTCGCACCCGACAGCTTACAGTGGCAACAAGGCAAGCTCCGCTGCTTAATGGATCTGAACCTTTACAAAGAATCTGCCGGCATGCTGGAAGAAATGATTCTGGAAGACAGCCAAAACCAAAACTATTGGAAATGGCAGGCCAACGCCTTCCTGAGCGAGGACGACATGGCCAAGGCCAGCGCCAACCTTGAGATCCTGAAACGCTTGGGCAATGCCGACGGCGCCTCCTTAGGCCTGCTGGGCGATATCTACCTCAATGAGGGCATGACTCAAATGGCACTGGAGAATTACCTCCTCGCCGCCGATCAAGAATCACTCAGTTCCGCACGTCTAATTCGTACCGCACATAGCTTCGCAAGCCGCCGTCTATGGAACGAGGCCTCCACCTATTTGGATAAGACCAAGAGCCGACTCGACTCTCTCAGTCCGAAAGAACAATCCACCTTCCTCACGCTCCAAGCACAAGCAGCCATGGGCCTGGGTGAAACCGAACAGGCTTCCACAATCCTAGAAGCACTCGTCGCGGAAGACCCGATGAACGGTCAGGCGCTATTGACCTTAGGCAACCTACAACGCGAACTCGATCGCATCGAAGACGCGGCCTTCTCCTATGAGCAAGCCGCACAGGTCGATGAGACACGCGTCGACGCACTGGTTCAACATGCACGCATGCTGATCTCACTACGCGACTACTCACCTGCCGTCACACTACTGCAACGAGTCGTCTTACTCGAGCCAGGACCTCGCTATGAGGATTTCCTAGAGCGCGTCCAAAGCGCCAACCGCGCATCCAAGGGACAGATCTAATCGCGCACAACGACAACTTACCAAGAGCACATATATAAAATGATTCGCATTGAACAGGAAAACGACTGGCTTTTGCTCAGCCATCCAGACCACGCCGCACTCGCGGGTGAATTTGCCCGGCATTGGAAGAACGATTTCTTCGCACCGCCTAAGCCTTTCACCCACATATTGGATGCCACCGCACGTCACGACGACAGTTGGAATGACCGCGATGCATTGCCACTACTCACGCATGAGATGAACCCCAGCGCCTTCTCCGAAGAGCTGGTGGGCACTTATGATGCATTCGAGGAAATTGATCTGCACGACTATCTAGGTGTGCGTGGCCAAGCGACCGAAGTCGCCGCACTGCGTGACCCCTATTCGGCCATCTTGATCTCAATGCACACGGTCAATCTGCTAACAGTTCAGGCAGACCTCTCCACATTGAACGATGAAGATCGCGCCTTTCACAAGGCATTCATCGACGGACAAATTAATCGACAAGAGGAACTCAAGGCGCGGCTGATGTTACAAGACGACATTGCGCCCTACCTCACAGACGAGTGCCTGCTCGCAGGATTTAAATTCCTACAGGCTTGCGACAGCTTCTCGCTCCACGTCGGTGTCGCATTCTCCAAGCCTAGCAAACTGCAGCACGCGCACCCACGGCGCGATGGCAGCGAGACCGAAATCGAGTTCATTCCCAAGGGCGATAACCATTACGTGCTGAGCCCCTATCCACTAGATGAGCCGACCGTCGTATTCAAAGTGCCTTACCGTCGTGTGACTAAAACAGCCACTTCCAGCTTGGAAGCGTTTCAAGCGGCCTATGCGGCTGCACCGATCGAACTAGTCACCGTCACCGTCTCTCAAAGCTAAGCAAACCATGAGCGCCGAAGCTAAACTTGCCGAACTCGGCATCACTCTCCCCACCGCACCCACACCGGGCGGCAACTACCTAACACACCGTCGCATGGGTAACATGCTGATACTCGCTGGAGTCATTAGTTTTAGTTCCACCGGTGAAAAGTGGCAGGGCCAAATCGGTGACACCCGCGACTTGGACGAGGGTTATGCCGCCGCGAAGCTGTGCGCCTTGAATGTGCTCGCAACCATTCGCGACATCACTGGCACACTCGATGCAGTCAAACAGTTCTTGTATGTGGGCGGCTATGTCAGTGCCATTCCCGCTTACGGCAAGAGCCCATCGGTGATCAATGGTGCTTCGGATTTATTCGAAGCTGTATTCGGCGAAGCGGGCAAGCACGCACGTGCTGCCGTATCCGTAGCAGGACTACCTAATAACGCTACCGTCGAAATTCAAGTTACGGTCGAATTACACTAAAACAAAGAAGCACTTTAGACAGGGCGTAATGAGTGCGATGCATTTATTGCCGTAACCAGTATTACGGCTGAATACGTGCTGTAGCGCTGTTATGGATTTTCGCCCTTTCAAACCCAATCGACCTTTCGATATAAAAAAATGGCCCGGCTATTACGGCTGGGTCATTTTAGTCGTCGGCACCCTAGGCATGATTTCTGCCGTGCCAGGCAGCCCACCGGGCATGAGTGTCTTTGTCGACGATATGATCGGCGCACTGGACCTTGAGCGTAGCAGTTTCGCGCTCGCCTACACGCTCGGCACCATCGCCGCAGGCGTATGTGCGCCCATTGCTGGCCGCTTTATTGATCGCTTAGGCGCACGAGTCATGGGCTGCCTGAGTTATTTCGGCCTGGGGCTCATCCTACTCTTTACCGGCTACATCGGGCAAATTTATTCCATGTTTCCGAGCGCGGAGACGACCTCGGTCCCCTACGCCTTTATCCTGATATTTATTTCGTTTGCCGGCATCCGCTTGATGGGTGTCAGTTTCTCAATGACGACTTGCCGCTCCATGGTCTTTCGATGGTTCGAAGGTAAGCGTGGTTGGGCCGCTGCCATCAATGGCACCATGCTCTCGCTCAGCTTCTCAACCGCCCCCTTACTCTTGAACGGATTTGTTATTTCACTCGGCTGGCAACGCACATGGATCACTTTGGGCTGCATTTTCATCTTTGGCATGACAACGATGGCCTACGTCTTCTTTCGCGACAGCCCAGAGGCCTGTGGCGTCGAAGTGGAGCAGTCGACTTCCAAGCGCAAAGACAGTAAAATCAGAGTGCCGATCGTCAAAGAATTTACCGCTCCGGAAGCACTGCGCACCAGCACATTTTGGTATTTTGTCGCGGGCTTGGCATTGAATGGTTTGATCGGCACTGGTATTTCATTCCATATCATTGGGCTTGGTGACTCGCTGGGCATGACTCGCGAGGCTGCTGTGGGCGTCTTCCTCCCCTCCTCGTTTTTTCACATTGGTACCACGATACTCATCGGCAGCTATGCAGAACGCTTAAAGATGAAGCATGTGCTGAGCTTTATGGTGATCGCTCAGCTGCTCTCACTGGCCGGGGCTTACCACTTGTCAGACACTTTCTGGCGCTGGTGCTTCATTGTGGGCAGCGGCTGCGCCTGGGGCTCCTTTGGGGTTCTGGTCAATGTGCCATGGGCACGCTTCTACGGCCGTAAAAACCTGGGCGCAATCAATGGTTGGGTCACGGGCGTCATGATCGTCACCAGTGCACTCGGCCCCTACTTGTTCGGACTCTGCTACGAGCTAACCGACGCCTTCTCGATCGCCATCATCGCCTGCTCCGTCCTCTGTCCGATCGTATTCATATTCTCACTACTCTCAGACAATCCACAAGCAGTCATCTACTACAATAAGAAGGCAAAAACCAAAGGCCCATGAATCGACGACATTTCATAAAAAACAGCCTGATTGGCGTGTCCGCAAGCATCGCCCTCTCTCCCTGGTCCGCCTTCGGTCAAGGGCCCGCGATACTCGGCTCAGATAAGCTACGCCCGCAACTCAAGCACGGAGCCGCCAGTGGTGATGTCGATACGACGTGTGCCGTGCTCTGGTCCAAAACAAATCAAAGCGCTCAGATGTGGGTCGAGCTCAGCACCCTGCCCGATTTCTCAAAAGTTGAAACACTCAAAGGGGGACACGCACTCCAACAAACGGATTATAACGCGCACACCCTAGTCAGGCGTTTGTTGCCCAACACACGTTACTTCTACCGCGTTCATTTTCAATCGTTGAAAGATCCCAAACTGCGCAGCGAGCACTGTAGTGGACAATTTAAGACAGCGCCCACAGAAGCCTGCGATGTGCGCTTCTGCTGGTCGGCCGACACCGCAGGACAAGGCTTCGGCATCGATCCCGCCCACGGAGGCATGCTCACCTTCGCATCCATTCGCGCACGTAAGCCGGACTTTTTCGTCAACTCGGGCGACTTGATCTACGCCGACAACCCGATGTCCTCCGAAGTCACACTCGACGACGGCAGCATCTGGCGCAATCAACTGGTGGAAGCCAAAACACGCGTCGCCGAATCCACCGACGACTTTCGACAAAACTTCTACTACAATTTGCAGGACGATCACCTACGAGCCTTACAAGCCGAAGTGCCGATGATCCAGCAGTGGGATGACCACGAAGTCGTCAACAACTGGTATCCGCAAGAAATACTCGATGACGACCGCTATACGCTAAAGGATGTCAAGCAACTCGCACACAATGCCAAGACCGCCTTCTTCAACTGCAATCCCATCCGTCCTCACGACACGGATCCCGGCCGCATTTACCGCAAAATTAGTCGCGGCCCACTCTTAGATCTATTCGTGATCGACCTACGCAGTTACCGCGGCCCCAACAGCTACAATCATCAGACTCAACAGAGCGAGGAAACTGCTTTTCTAGGTGCAGACCAACTCAAGTGGCTCAAAGCCGAGCTCAAAGCCTCCAAGGCGACTTGGAAGATTATTTGTAGTGACATGCCGATCGGACTGGTCGTCGCCGAATGGGGCAAAGAAATCTACGAAAATGGAGCGAACGGCGATCACGGCGCCCCCCTCGGACGCGAACTGGAACTGGCTGAACTGTTCCAAAACATTGCGCGCGAAGACATCACCAACGTGCACTTCATCACCGCCGACGTTCACTACTGCGCGTCACACTATTACAATCCCGCCAAGGCCAGCTTCAAAGACTTTAAACCCTTCTGGGAATTTGTCAGCGGCCCACTACATGCAGGTAACTTCGGCCCCAACCCACTCGATGGCACCTTCGGCCCCGAGGTCAAATTCACCGGCATCCCCGAAGGCATGCCCGCCTTCACGCCACCTTCCGAAGGCCTCCAGTTTTTCGGAGAAATGGAAATCGATGGAAAAACGCAAGCGCTGACCGTCCGTCACTTTAATCGAATCGGCGAAGAAATCTGGTCTAAAGAACTCCAGCCAGAGCAAGCAGCCAAGGTATAAAACGAAAAGCCGTAAAGAAGGAATCAGGCATAAGAGGACACGGCCTTGTGCCGCACCAACAGATTGGAGGACAAAGCGACATTGGGTTTAACGACTCCCTTTTCTTCCCCGGTTCAAAGAATCGAGGCCACGTATCTTTAATCCTTGGGATTGGAGCTGTCGGCAGGCGCAAGGCAGATCGTCCGACCTACGCTCCCCGGTTCGAAGAACCGAGGCCATGTATCTTCAATCCTTGGGATTGGAGCTATCGACAGGCGCAAGACAGATCGGCCGACCTACGCTCCCCGGTTCGAAGAACCGAGGCCACGTATCTTCAATCCTTGGGATTGGAGCTATCGGCAAGCGCGAGGCAGATCGTCCGACCTACGCTCCCCGGCTCAAAGAACCGAGGCCACGTATCTTCAATCCTAGGGATTGGAGCTATCGGCAGGCGCAAGACAGATCGCCCGACCTACGATCCCCGATTCGAAGAATCGAGGCACGTATCTTCAATCCTTGGGATTGGAGCTATCGACAGGCGCGAGACAGATCGCCCGACCTACGCTCCCCGGTTCAAAGAACCGAGGCCACGTATCTTCAATCCTAGGGATTGGAGCTATCGGCAGGCGCAAGACAGATCGCCCGACCTACGCTCCCCGGTTCAAAGAACCGAGGCCACGTATCTTCAATCCTGGGGATTGGAGCTATCGGCAGGCACAAGACAGATCGCCCGACCAACGCTCCCCGGCTCAAAGAACCGAGGCCACGTATCTTCAATCCTTGGGATTGGAGCTGTCGACAGGCGTGAGACAGATCGTCCGACCTACGCTCCCCGGTTCGAAGAACCGAGGCCACGTATCTTCAATCCTTGGGATTGGAGCTATCAGCAACCCCAAGACAGATCGTCCGACCTACGCTCCCCGGCTCAAAGAACCGAGGCCATGTATCTTCAATCCTAGGGATTGGAGCTATCGGCAGACACAAGACAGATTACCCGCCCCCGTCAGTTCCCCGTCAGTTGTCGTTGAGCTGACCCCGTAAGTTGTCGTTGATTGAACAACGAATGGAGAGGAGCGTAGCGACGACGTGGCCGTGCACGGTATCGACAATTGGGGTGGTCGCCCCGGTGGCTTCATCCACCAACGCTTCTAAACCGCCAAGCCCCTGAAAACTGCCATAGCCCGTATACAGGTCGGGGCCGTGCACCATCCACTCACGTTTGCCGTGGTGCTCGACGGCGGCGACCATATATTCGACCTGAGGATCGAACCATGTTTTGATGCGGTTCTTTTCGATCGTGATCGCGTTGGCTCCGGCGGGCGAGTAATCGGTCTGGAAACGCCGTCCAAAGCCGTCATATTGTGCAGTCCAGATGTA